>JBBTTQ010000122.1:0-7720 GCA_038064175.1 Patescibacteria group bacterium | reverse complement strand
AGGGGATGCTGGCAGAGCGTATCCATCTCTTTGGCGCCGCGGACGAAGCTACTCACGTCGCCTCCGAGGATCGCGAGAGGCAGAAGGCCCACGGACGTAAAAATGCAGAAGCGGCCGCCGACGGCCGAGGGGATCGGCAGCATCGGGATACCCTGATCCAGGCAGAAAGTGCGGAGAGTGCCGTTTTTCGGATCGGTGAGCGCGAGGACGCGCTCGGTCGCTTTTTCCTTTCGCGATTCTTTCAGTTTTTCGAAACAGAGGAAAAAGACACTCATCGGTTCCAGGGTATCCCCGGATTTGCTCGCGACGATGACGAAAGCGGATTTCCAGTCGATGAGATCCATGTAGGTTTTGAGGACAGACGGATCAATGGTGTCGATAACGAGCAATTCCACCGTGTCCGGCGTTTCAAAAATTTCTTGGATCACTTTGGGTCCGAGACCCGATCCACCGATGCCGATCCAGACGACGGTCCGGATCCGCTCTGCTTTGATCCGCATGGCGGCTTCCTTCACGTGTTCAATCATCTGTTTGTTATAGGGGTCCATCGACCACGCGTGCTGGCCTTTGGTCCGCTCCTTGAGCCAGTCCTCCGCATGGCGCTTCATCGAGGTCCGGAGGGCCGTGAGTTCCTGATCGGGGATGCCCATCGACGGCGTGATGGCTTTCGCGAGCGTTGCCTGGATATCGAGATGGAGCATTGTTTAGGAATTGGGACTTAGGACAGAGGACGTAGGAATCCTGCTAGAGAGATCTCAGGGCGGCGGCGACGCGATCCTCGGTCGAGCGCAGATCCTTCGGAAGATCCTTGAGAGCTCGGAGGATCGTTTGTGTGTCGTAGCCGAGGTTGCTCAGGGCTGCGATGGCATCACGATCATATTCGTGACGATCGCGAGCGCCTGCGGATCCGAAAATACCCGGCTTCTTCTCCGCCAGCGCTTTGAGTTCCACGAGAAGTTTCTCTGCGGTCTTTTTGCCGATCCCTTTGATACCGGAGAGGAGGGAAGGGTCGTCTTCGGAAACGGCCTCAGCCAGCACGCGCGTGGCGGCGCAGAGCTCAACGCCGATTTTGGGACCTATTCCTGCTATCGAAGTCAGCTGCTCGAAGAGGTCCTTTCCCGCTTTCGTCGGGAATCCGAAGAGATCGAAACGATCCTCGCGGATGTACGGGGAAATCCAGAGCATGCAGGGCTGCCCCTCCTGGAGCTCTTCCCATGCATTGGGCGGCACTGTCACTTTGTATCCGACCCCCTGGACATCCACCGTCACTTCCGTCGGACTGAGCCTGTGAACCGTACCACGGAGATGGGCGATCATGAGGCGTGAGTATAGAGGAGCGGAAGGTTTTTTCAAAAATCTTAGAAGATCGATGGGATGCCCTCACCACGCTCCGCTTCTGCGGGGCACCCCTCTCCCGTGAACGGGAGAGGGGTTGGGGGAGAGGCCGTTTCCTGCTATAATAATGAGAAATGCACATCCTGAACCGAATCATCGTTTGCCTCCTTCTTTTGACAGCGCTCGTGCCGCTCGGGACGTTTGCGCTCGTTGCAACAGGCGATCGCGAGCGAACGGAGGACGCACTGAATGAAGCGCTGGAGGAAGCGACGGCCAAGTATCGGTATCGCACGGGACTCAGCGCCACCCGAAGCGCGACGCAGAAGAAAATCACGAAGACCAAAAATGCGCTGACGAATCTAAGTCGGGAGAAGCGCGAGCTCCGTCTCAAGTTGGCCGCGCTCCGGGAAATGATGCAGGACGTGAGCAATGCCACAGGGTTCATGATTTTGACGCAGGAACGGACATCGCGCCTGTTCGTCCGCGAACAGCGGAAATTCATCGAATTCATACGCCTGCTGCATCTGAGGGGCGGGGGGATTTTCGAGCATTCCCTGGCCGGACGCACGCTGCTCCGCCGTATCCTTCGCGGATCACTGGGCTCGCTCGTTGCGCATGAACTCCATAGAACCGCACTCGCACGCGCACGGGAGCAATTGATTTTCAAGCTGGAGGAGGCGCGCATGGCGAACGATCTCTCGATCGATCAACTGCATGGGGCGGCAGGCGACATCGCGGAGGCATTCGCGCTGCACCAGACGGAGCTTACGAAGTTGCAGCAGGAGTACCTGGATCAGCAGAGGACTCTCGTCCACGCAGAGCAAACGGTGGAACTGAGTGAGGCGGAACTCGAGGAGATCAAGAGAACGGTTGCGGATGTCCATAGCCAAGTGCTTCGGATGCAGGGAGAGCTTGCGCGCATTGATGCGCGCATCCGGGCGAGGGCCGAGCGCGCGCTGATCGAAAAGGGACTCCTGGATCCTCGTCCCGGAGAACATTCCAGGGGCGACATTGCCGGAAAACCGCAATTTACCTGGCCGGTCTACGGGAGAATATCCGCAGGATTCCTGAATGCCGCGTACAAGAAATTCTTCGGCGTGCCGCATCACGGTCTCGATATCGCCACGGGGCAGGGGACACCGGTAGGGTCGGCGGCTGAGGGCATCGTGTTCCTCGTCCGCGAAGGCGGCGCCAAGGGCTACACCTATGTGCTCATCGGTCATCGCGGCGGTTACGCGACGCTCTACGGTCATCTTTCGAAAGTAACGGTCAGCGGAGGTCAGGATGTCTCGCGCGGGCAGATCATCGGGCTCTCGGGGGGCACCCCGGGGACGAACGGAGCGGGGCTGATGACCACGGGGCCGCACCTGCACTTCGAAGTCATCCAGAACGGGGTGAATGTGGATCCGGGGTCGGCGCTGCCATGACGAAGTTTACTGGTTACGGGTTTCTGGTTTCTGGTTTAAACCGCGGGTCAGAAGACCCGCTCTTAATTATGTTGTATATCTCAGGAGCGGCTCTCCGAGCCGCGTTGCGCTCCGATTATCACCACAAACTCCCCCTTCTTCGTAATATTTTTTGCGATTTCTTTCAATTGCCCGGCCGTCGTCCGGACGAACTCCTCATGCATTTTCGTGAGCTCTCTCGCGATCACGACCGGACGATCCGGCTGCTCCTTGAGCGCGACATTCAATTCCAAAAGCGTCCGCTCGATCCGGTGCACGGATTCATAAAATACGATCGTTCGCTCTTTCTTCACAAAGGATTCGATGAGGCTTTTCCTCCCTTTCTTGAGCGGTAGAAATCCAAGGTAGAGAAATTGATGGACGGGGAGACCGCTGCCGGAGAGGGCGGCGAGGACCGCCGAGGGGCCGGGAATGACTTCCATAGGAATAAAACCTGTGGTGCAGGAACGTTCCTGCACCACAGGTTTAAAGTTTTTATTCCATTCCTGCACTCGAGCCACCAATGCAAAACCCGGATCCGAAATGCCGGGAGTTCCCGCATCACTCGTCAGCGCCAGATGCCCGCCCCGCTTCAGGCGATCCAGAATCGTCTCAATTTTTTTCGGATCGCTATACCCGTGCATACTGATCAGTTCTTTCTTTTCCAACCCCAATTGCTTGATCAGATTTCCCGTAACGCGCGTATCTTCGCAAACGATCGCATCGCAACTTTTCAGCGTTTCGATCGCGCGGAGGGTGATATCTTTGAGATTCCCGATGGGGGTGGCGACGATGGAAAGCATTGTCGGAAGGATAGCATAGGCATCTTTGCTTGCCCCTCGTAGCCTTGGCGAAGCGGGGCCTATGGGTGGGAACCGCGGAGTATTGAAATTGCACTTCATTCCAACATCTTCATCGTGGCTCAATCTCGTGGAACGATGGTTCGGAGAAATCACGCGCAAACGCATTCGCCGTGGTGTGTTTCCAAGTGTCGCTGCGCTCGAAGAAGCGATTACGGAGTACGTCACCGTCCACAACGCCGCCCCCAAGCCTTTTGTATGGACAGCGTCAGCACAGAGCATTCTCGACAAAATTGCGCGTGCCGGAAAAACGCTCTCAATTGTCCAGAAGCGTTAGTGGCACTAGCGCTTGACGAACACGCGACGATCGACAATCATTTTTCCAAGTGTTATTTCCTTGTCTCTCATCGCAAAGGAGATAAAACCCCCGGCCTCTTCTCCACATGCAGCATCAGCAAAAGTGGATGGAGAAGAGGCCATTTTTTTGCATTCTTGACCGGAGAAGGAAGCGGAGAGATGATTGCTCCATGGGTCACTTCTAAAAACAAAAGGAGGCGAATATGTTCCGAGGGCATCTTCCTTGCTCTTCTTTTCTGACTGCTCTCTGCAAGCAGGTGCGCGACGACATGGGTCGGAAGAGGCCTTTTTTTACCCTTCCTTTTTTTCGGGCTTCCGCCTATCATCCCGCAGACGTTTTTTGATTCCGATTTCTTCGTTTTTCTATGGCCAAAAAAGACGACATGCCGCCGGTGGAGGATGCTCTTCCTCCCGGGGATGACGCAAAGAAGACCCCTCCCCCGCAGGGGGGAGGCGATCTCTCGACGCTCGGGAAAATCCTGCCGCGGCCGCTCGTAACGGAAATGGAGGAGAGCTATCTGAGCTACGCGATGAGCGTCATTGTCTCTCGCGCATTGCCGGATGCTCGTGACGGCCTGAAGCCCGTGCATCGTCGCATTTTGCACGGCATGAACGAACTGGGACTCCGCTCCACCGCAAAACTGCGCAAGTGCGCGCTCATTGTCGGCGATGTGATGGGTAAGTATCACCCGCACGGCGATTCCGCGATCTACGAATCCCTCGTGCGCATGGCGCAGGATTTCTCGATGCGCTACCCGCTCGTCCATGGTCAGGGGAACTTCGGCTCCATTGACGGGGACAGCGCCGCAGCCATGCGTTATACGGAGTCCAAAATGGCGCGCATATCGGATGAAATGATCAATGACATTGAAAAAGACACGGTGGATTTCCATCCGAACTACGATGCGTCGCGGCGCGAGCCCTCGGTGCTTCCGGCCAAATTCCCGAATCTGCTTCTCAATGGCACGGTCGGCATCGCCGTCGGTATGGCGACGAATATCCCGCCTCATAACCTGACCGAAGTCATTAACGCCACCCTCTATCTCACAGACACTCCCGATGCCTCCGTGGAGGATCTCTTGCGGTTCGTGCAGGGCCCCGATTTTCCGACCGGAGGCCTCGTCTATAACAAGGAGACGATCAAACAGGCGTACCTCACAGGCAGGGGATCGGTCCTCATGCGCGGCAAGGCCGAGATTGAGGAAATGGCCGGCGGACGTTACCAGATCCGCGTCTCCGAGATCCCGTATCAGGTGAATAAGTCTTCTTTGATCTCCCGTATGGCGGAGCTTGTGAACGAGAAAATCATCCAGGGAGTGTCGGACATCCGCGACGAATCAGACCGCGAAGGCATTCGCATCATCATCGAGCTCAAGAAGGACGCCTATCCGCAGAAGGTCCTGAATCAACTTTTCAAGCTCACGGAGCTCCAGTCGAGCTTCGGTTACAACATGATCGCGCTCGCCGACGGCATTCAGCCGCGGCTTTTGAACCTGAAAGAACTCATTCAGATCTTCATCGATCACCGGAGAGTCGTGATTACCCGCCGTGTCACCTTCGACCGCGACCGGGCCAAGGAGCGCGCGCATATTCTGGAGGGACTCAAAATTGCGCTCGATAACATCGACAAGGTCATCGAGACGATCAAGAAGAGCGAGACCAAGGAGATTGCGAAGGAGAATCTCAAGAAGAAATTCAAACTCACGGATTTGCAGGCCGATGCCATTCTCCAGATGCGCCTCCAGACCCTTGCGGGCCTCGAACGCCAGAAGATCGAAGACGAACTCAAAGAGAAGCTCCGTTTCATCGCCGAGTGCGAAGCCATCCTCCGTGACAAAAAGAAGATCGACGGCATCATGAAAACCGAACTCGAACATCTGAAGAAAACGTACGGCGATGCGCGCCGCACGACGGTCGTGCCGCATGCGGTGGGGGAATTCTCAGCCAAGGACACGATCCCGAATGCTCCGATGATCGTGACGCTCACGCGCGCGGGCTACGTGAAGCGCTTAAGCCCGCTCCAATTCCGCGCGCAGCACCGGGGCGGCAAGGGGGTCAAGGGGATGACGACGAAGGATGACGACGAAGTGCTGTCCTTGATCCACGTGATGAATCATGATGACGTCCTCTACTTCACGAATACCGGCCGCGTCTTCAAGGCGCCGGTCTTCGAACTGCCCCAGGCGGGGAGAGTGGCGAAGGGTCAGGCGATCGTGAACTTGCTGCAGCTCCAGCCCGAGGAGCGCATCACGGCGATTTTGAAATCCGCGCTTGAAGGAAAGCAGTTCCTGTTCATGACGACAAAGATGGGCACGGTGAAACGCACCGCTCTCACGGAATTCGAAAACATTCGTCGTTCGGGACTCATCGCGCAGAAGCTCCCGCCGGGTGACGAGCTTCAGTGGGTGGTTGCGACGACGGGCAAGGACGAAATCTTCGTCCTCTCGCGCAAGGGCAAATCCATCCGCTTCCCGGAGACGGACGTCCGCGACATGGGTCGCGCCGCTGCCGGGGTCCGGGGCATCCATCTCGATACCGGCGACTACGTCGTCGAGGCCGCGTCGATCTCGAACCCGAATGCGAGCAGGCTCCTCGTCGTGATGGAGAACGGTCTTGGTAAAATGACGCCCGTCGGCCAGTACAGACTTCAGGGCCGTGGCGGATCCGGCGTCAAAGCGGCGCAATTGACTGCAAAGACCGGTGAAATCGTCGGAGGCGCGGTGCTGCAGGAGGGCGAAGACGGCGATCTCCTCTGCATTTCAAAGCAGGGGCAGATGATCCGCATGCGACTCTCAGACATTCCCTCCCGCGGCAGAGCGACGCAGGGTGTTATCGTCATGCGCCTGAACGCCAGGGACAAAGTCGCGACCATGAGCGTCGTGATGGAGGATAAAGAGAGCGAGGCGGCCGTGATGGAGGCCGCGGAAGAGGAGCGTGCCGGTGAAGTGGAGGAGATCAAGGAGGAGGTGGAGTTGATCGAGAAGGTCGAGAAGAAAGCGCTCCGGGCGGCGGCCAAAGCCGCTGCGGTGATCGAAGCTCCCGTCAGGACAGCGGTAGAGATCGACCGACGGTCGATCTCCGTGAAGGCGCCCCAGAAGATTGAAGGAAAGAAAGCGGCCGTCACCCAACCTCCGCCAAGGTTACGGCTGGCAGGCAAGACCGTCGCGAAAGCAGTGAAGACCGTAACGCAGAGCAGGAAGCCCGTCTTCACGAAGAAGGCAGTGGGGGGAGGCCCGGGCAAAAAACCGGCCAAAAAAGCCGCAAAAGCCGTTCCAAAGAAGACAGCAGCGAAAAAAACTTCCCCAAAAAAGGCCTCAAAAAAGAAAGCGAGGCGATAAGGCAGGAATGGCAGGAAGGGCAATTGCCCTCTCTGCCTTTCCTGCCCTTTGGTATTGCGCTCCAATATCAATTCGCTACACTTTTCCCGCTATGAAATCCGCCATTCACCCGCAGATGTTCAAGGACGCGAAGACCAAGTGCGCGTCCTGCAGTGCTGTCTTTCAGATCCCGAGCACGGTCCAGGAGCAATCCATCGAAATCTGCCGGATGTGTCATCCCATCTATACGGGGAAGCAGCAGAAGGATCTCAAGGGCGGCCGCGTCGAACGCTTCCGCAAGCGCATGGCGGCGGGGAAGAAGAAATAGGGTACGTGAATAAACTCACGAATTGGCTGAAGTCGGCTCAACGCCAAAATGTGGGGAGAAAGTGTAAAGCGCTCACCACGTGAAGTCATGCGGAGAGGGCGGGCTGGCGCGCCACCCGCCTTCGTCCGCCTCGTCGGA
>JBBTTQ010000121.1:0-11514 GCA_038064175.1 Patescibacteria group bacterium | reverse complement strand
CGATGGAGCGGTTGCGCGCAGTGGTGCCCCGCGCGGAGACAGATACCCCTGCGTCCGAGCACTTCGGTGAGGTCATGAGGATGGACGCGGTCGACAACGAAGCTGAGGCAACCGTACGGAGGGCTGGGGTTAGGGCTAGGGCTATGACCCAGCATTCGCAGTCCCGGGATTTTTGAGAGAAGGTTGTGTGCGTGCGTGAGAAGGGATTGCTCATGAGACTGGATATCGTTCCAAGAGAATTGCGAGAGCCAGCGGATGGCTGCGGCAAGTCCCACGGCTTCCGCAACCGGCTGCGTGCCGCCCTCGAACTTTGCGGGGGGCTCCGCGACGGAGTAGCGATCGGTATGGACTTCGTGGATCATCATTCCGCCGCCGAGGAGCGGCGGGAGGCGTTCCAACAACGTTTTTTTTCCGTAGAGAACGCCAATGCCGGTGGGTCCGTAGAGTTTATGTCCCGAGAAGGCGAGGAAATCACCATCGAGCTCCCGCATGTCGATCTCTTCGTGTGCGACCGCCTGCGCGGCGTCAATGCATACCAGCGCTCCCGCTCTGTGCGCCGCCCTGATGATCTCTCTTAAAGGAGGTCGCACCCCAAGCACATTGCTTTGCGCGGTTACGGACACAAGCTTCACGTTCCCATGTCGAAGGAATTCCTCAAGCTGATCCATCTTGAGCTGCCCTCGATCGTCGTAATCGACCCAGAGGAGATCGAAGCCCTTCTCTTCCTTGAGCATGAGCCAGGGGACGATGTTGCTGTGATGTTCGAGAATGGAAAGCACGACGGCATCGCCGTCCTGGAGCGCCGAGCCGAGTCCCCGGGCGACAATATTGAGCGCTTCCGTGCAGTTCTTTGTGAAGACGATTTCTTCCGGCTGCTTCGCATGGAGAAATTGCTGCACGGTTTTCCGCGCGTCTTCCAGAGCGATCGTCGCGCGCTCGGCGAGGATGTGCATCCCGCGGTATGCGTTGGCATTGCTCGTCTCATAGTAAGAGGTCATCGCATCGAGCACACTCCGCGGTTTTTGAGTGGTCGCAGCGTTATCGAGGTACACGAGAGGGTGTCCGTCGATTGTTCGATCGAGAATGGGGAATTGCCGACGGATGGCGGGGAGATCGATGGGCACCAGTATGTGAGCATACCAAACTTTCTGAAGTTCCGAAGAAACAAATGGCAAAGAAAACCATCAAATATCCAACGATCCAATGTTTGATCATTGGAGTTTTCCTATTGGAATATTTCTTTGTTTCTTGTTTTTTCGGGACGTATGTTCATCTTGCTTCTGACTCTCCTGTTTCCGAGGTTTCGGCATACGCGCACCGTTTGTCGTATTTCGCTCCGCTCTTTGCTACACTGCCGTGTATCCTTTGCGCAGTCATGCAAGAGAAAACCACCCGCATCCTCTCCATCGCGCTCTTCTTCTCCCTCCTCATTTGGGGAACGTACGTCACGCTGACGTACATCGGCGTGCCCGTGCACGGTCTGGTGCTCCTTGCGGGCGGCGCGGAGGAGCGGTTGCAGGCAGCCTGCGGCAATGGATTTCTCTGTCGCGGACTCTACGGTTTCTTCCCGCTGATATCCCACACGCTTGCGCGGATGTCCGCGTTCCTTCCTTACCTCATCGCCTCTCTTGTCTTCTATGGACTCTTTTTTGGATGGAGATTCCTCCGCTCCGGATCATTGCCGCGGGAAATCCGGTTCCGACCGTGGCATGTGGTCGCGCTCTTCGTGGTTTCGCTCTGGATGATCTTTACGTCGATCGCGCTGGACAAGACGGGCGGGGATTTTCCCATTCGCCGCATCATCGAGCCGCTCCCGCAGGTCTACGTCAATGTCGGCGAGGAGGGGATGCAGGAACTCAAAGCCAATTTCGACCGGCTGCAGGCGAATGATTGTCTCACGTACATCGCACACACAAACAACAATGCGGCTGTGTATGACATGAAACTTTCCTGCATGAATGGGGCATTTATCAGTCGCGTACTCACGCAACTGCTGTTCATCCTTTTCATTGTTTTTGAACTCCTCATTCTCGGACGATTCGCGCTTCGGTTGCTCAAGGTGAAGCCGGAATCGATTCTGCTGGAATCGGCATTGAGCGCCGGGGCAGGAGCTTGTCTGTGGGTTTCGGCGCTGTGGCTGCTCGCTGTCGCTCATATCTTCGTTGCATCGGCTGGCTGGGCTCTCCTGATCTTACTCCCCGTTCTCCTCCACCGGCATACGCTCTACTGGGGACGGCGGTTTTTATTTCACACGTGGACCGTTCCGTTTCGCTGGTATGGAGTGTCCGTGATCCTTGGATGGCTGCTCCTCAGCTACTTTGCGCTCAACTTCCTTAACGTCGTCAGGCCGTTTCCCATCGGCTGGGATGATCTCGGGAGTTATTTGAACCGCCCCAAGCTGCTCGTGAGCTACGGACGTTTTGTATTCTCGATGGCGCCCTTCCAGTGGGAGTACTTAACCGCGCTCGGATTCCTGCTCTTTGGCTACGAAAGTATTTTCGGCGGCACGGCCGCCATGCTGATCAACTGGATGGCGGGATTTCTCGCTGTCCTCACTATTTTTGCATTCGCAAATACGTACCTGGGTCGCGGACATGGATTGCTCTCCTCGCTGCTCTATTACACGCTGCCGCTCGTCGGACACTTCTCGTATGCCGACATGAAGATCGACAATGCGGTTTTCATGATGGGCACGCTCTCGCTTTTTTCGGTTTTTCTCTATCTTTTCCCGGAAAAGAACGGGGGGAAGGGGGAGTCCGACGCCTCCGATATCCGCTGGCTGGTGCTCGCGGGCGCGTTCGGCGGCTTTGCGATGGCGATGAAACCGACGGCCGCGATGGTCGTGGCCGCCGCGGGCGCAGTCCTCTTCGGCGCCGGACTTCACTGGTCCGCGTTCCTGGGGGCGATAACGCTTGTCTTCTTCGTCTTCTGGTACAAGGGAGTTCTTAACTTGCGCGGCATCTGGGAGCGACTCTTCGGTTCCGGAGGGAACACATTCCGGATCGTGTTTCTGGTTGTCGCTTTTGTGTGCGGTTTCACGACGCTCGTCTATGCATCGCTTCAAGATCGAAGCGCCTTCCGCAGGATTCTGCAAGGGACAGGTCTCGTCATCGCAGGTTTTCTCGTCTCCATCGCGCCGTGGATCATTCACAACAATATTCTCCGCGGAAACATCATACCGCGTTTCGAGATGGGCGCGCCAAATACCCTCTCGCCGACCATTGTTCTTTCCGGTGGCAAGGAGAGCGCTGAGGATTTCGGCCAGGATATCCGCGTGCTGCCGCCCGAGTTGGCGCTCGATATTACGCACCCCACCTGCACGCCCAGCGGGACACGTGAAGAGCTCGATCGCTACTGGGGGTTCGGTCACGGGTGGAAGCATTACGTCACGCTCCCGTGGCGGATCGTCATGAACTTGGATGCGACCGGGTATTACGTCACGACCATGCCGGCACTCCTCCTTTTCCCGCTCCTCCTCCTCCTCCCGTACTTCTGGACGAAACGAGGTCGGTGGCTCCGATGGCTCTTTGCGGGGACGCTCTTCATCCTCCTCGAGTGGATGTTCATGGCGAATGGCATTCCGTGGTACGGCATCGGGATGTTCTTCGGGTTTGTGATCGGTCTGGAGACGCTTCACGCCCGCGCGCCGGATACATTAAATAAAGTTCTTGTCTCGATCTTCATCGCCGTGAGTCTTGTTGTCACCTTCGCAAACCGCTTCTGGCAGTTCGAGCAGCAGCGAAATCTCTTTGAGTATGCCATCGGGAAGATCTCCGCCTCTGCTCTCCGCGAGCGCACGATTCCGCACTACGACGACATCGCGCAGGTTGCGGTGAACAGGCACCTCTCGATCCCTGACAGGCCGTACCTCTACAGGGTCGGTACTTTCATTCCGTACTTCATCCCGAAGAATCTGGAGATGATCGGGCTTGCGGATCACCAGCTTGATACCTTCAACTGCTTTTTCCAGGAACGCGATCCGGAGCTGACGCTGAAGCGTCTCCAGGCGTTCGGATTCAACAGCATTCTCTTTGACACGAATACCGCGACGATCGAGCAGGACATGAACGGCACGCTTCACCAGAAAGTGCAGGCACTCGTTTCTTTCCTGAATAATACGTCGCTCGGACTCCAGGTGATCGTGAATGATCCGGATGCGGGGGTGGCGTTTATTCTTATTCCCTAACGGTAGCGTTCGTATGCGTTCCAATAGCAATTCTTTATGATTGTCGCCGTCATTCCAGCGCTCAATGAAGCATCCCGTATCGCGCGTGTCATCCGCGATGCCAAGCGGTACGCCGATGCGGTTGTCGTCGTCGACGACGGTTCCACAGACGAGACGGCGACCGTTGCCGGGCGCGAGGGCGCCAGAGTCATCCGTCATATCCAGAACGGCGGAGCGGGGGCGGCGACCATGACGGGCATTGAAGCCGCGCGTGCGCTCGACGCCACGATCATCATTACGCTGGATGCCGACGGGCAACATGATCCATCCGATATTCCACTCCTCTTGAAACCAGTTCAGGAGGGGCGAGCGGACATCGTCTTCGCCAATCGCTTCGGGCAGCGCAATAAAATTCCGTGGATTCGCCGCATCGCCAACAGCCTCGGAAATGCCGTCACATTCCTGTCGACCGGACGATGGGTGCCGGATAGTCAGTGTGGATTTAAAGTGTTTGGCCCCAAGGCGGTGTGGCAGGTTGATCTGCGCATGAGCGGATTCGAATTCTGCTCTGAAATTGTCCGCGAATCGGTACGGAACGGGTGGAGAGTCGTCGATATTCCGACCAGAGTGCTCTACTCGGAGTACACCCTCGCCAAAGGACAGTCGTTTGCGAATGGAATCCGGACGGCGTTCAAGATTCTTCTCAGGTCTTTCCTGCGATGAGAGAAGGTATCGTTCGATCCATGTTTCCTCCTTTCCATGATTCTTGTATTCTTTCATTCTGTGAAGCTCTCCTCCTACCAGCTCGTCGTTCCGGTCCTTGCGGCGATCGCATGTGTGTACGCGTGGAATCTGGTGCTCCGGCAAAAGAAGACAATTTGGGAAGCGATCCTCTGGACGATCTTCTGGGGGTTCATCGGCGTCATCGCGGTCTATCCGGGTATCATTTCCTACCTCTCCGCCGTCACGGGGATCGCGGATCAGGAGAATGCGGTGCTCGTCACATTCTTGGGGATTCTCTCCTTCATCGTGTTCTATCTGGTCATCCGTCTGGAGGAACTGGAGCAGCGGCATACGAAGATTGTGCGGGCTCTAGCCTTGCGAGAGGCTGGATTGGAGAAGAATGATCGATAAAATGAATTGATAATGGACAATGGATAATTGACAATTATGGAAGAAATGAGGAACGGTTGGAGTGTCTCCATTATCAATTCTCCATTTTCAATTATCAATTTCCTATCACTTCTTTGTCTCAATCAAGACCACAGAAGCACTCGATTCTCCTCGTCAGTCCGTATTGGAAAGAAGATCATCGCTGGATGGTCAGTTCCGTGAAACTCGCGGAGCTGTGGCAGCGAATGGGATACCGTGTGACGGTTGTGTGCATGAGCAAGACCGAAGGGGTGGATCAAGTCTCACCGACACTCACGATCCATCGGAGAAAAGATATCTTCCTGCCTGACCCCTGGAACTACGGCATTGCGCCGGGATTTTCACGATACGTTCATAACCTTGTCGCGGACACATCGCCCGATCTCATCATCGTCAATAAGCTCCTCTTCTGGTCGTCGCTCGCGCTCATCCGCCTCAGGCGCGCGGATCACAAGGTCTTGCTTCTGACCGATGCCTTCGTGGGAATGACGTGGAAGCCGCGGCACCTCTTCCCGAAGATCGTGATGGCCATCGGAGCATGGACGGCGGGGTGGCTCGTGCTTCTCTATGCGAGTCGTATTGTGACGTTTCACCCAGAGCCTCGGAAGCTTTTGCGGTGTCTTGGCATTCAAAAAAAAACGAGCGTGATTCCCACGGGAATTGACGTTACTCGTTACTCGTTAACGCGTTTCTCGTTGAATGACAGAACGGGCAACCCTCCTTCGTCCGCCGCGGGCGGACTACGGGGGGCAGGCGAGCAACGCCTGCCCGCCGTAACTTTGGCGAAGGAGGGAGCTAACAAACAACAAATGACTATTACTTACGTTGGCCGTTTGGAATCCGTGAAAGGGGTCGATGATTTTCTCGCCGCAGCGGTGCCGCTCAAGAAACACTGTCCCGGCATCACGGTGCAGGTCGTCGGTTGGTATAAGAAGGATCATCCCTTGGTTTCAACGTATG
Source organism: Patescibacteria group bacterium (assembly GCA_038064175.1). GTDB lineage: Bacteria > Patescibacteriota > Gracilibacteria > Peribacterales > Peribacteraceae > 2-02-FULL-52-16. The sequence goes on along the minus strand of JBBTTQ010000121.1, from coordinate 5,237 downwards.
CGGAGGATGTTCGCTTCACGGGACTCCGCCACGATATCCCAGAGATTCTGAAGGAAACGGATATTTTTGTCCTCCCCAGTTACAGCGAGGGGCTCTCGAACGCTTTGATGGAAGCGATGGCTTCGGGGTGTGCATGCATAGCGGGCGACGTCGGCGGGAACCGCTTCCTCATCCAGAACGGGATTTCCGGGTTCCTGTTTCCGGCGGGGGACAGAGCGGCGCTGCGCGCGCATCTGGAGCGTCTTCTCAAGGATCCCGCCAAAATACGTTCGCTCGGTGAGAACGCAAGGAAGCGCATCGACGAGCAATTTTCCTGGAAGATCGTAGAAAATCAGTACGAAAATCTCTTCAAAGAATTGATAATGGATAATTGACAATTGATAATTGGCCTAGAAGACTGAAATAATTTTCAATTGTCAATTTTCAATTCTCCATTCAATGAGGCCCCGCATTATTCTCCTCTCCGCATTCTTGACTCCGTTTCGAAGCGGGGCGGAGGCGTGCGCGGAGGAAGTAGCCCGGGCGCTTCGGGATCGGTATGACATCACACTCGTCACTGCGCGGCTGAAGTCCGATCTGCCGAAAAAGGATGCCCTCCACGGTGTTCCCGTCGTGCGTCTGGGATTCGGCGCATCCGTTGATAAATGGTTATTCCCGTTCCTTGCGGCGCTCTTCGTGATGCGCAGGCGCCCGAAGATCGTGCACGCGGTGCTCGAGTCCTACGCGGGAGCCGCGCTGGTTCTTTGCCGCGTGTTGGCGCCCGGGACGAAGCGATTGCTCACCTGTCAGAGCACGAACACGACTGCTTTCCTTCAGTCTATGCACAGGGCGGCGCATGCGGTGACGGCGATCAGTACGGTTCTTCAGGATCGCGCGAAGAAATTCGGGAAGAGAGCGGAGTTGATCCCGAACGGTCTTCGGCTCCGCGACATTCCGACGCTCGAAAAAACTCCGGGACGCATCCTCTTCGTCGGACGACTGGAGCCGATGAAAGGGGTGGATATTCTCCTGCAGGCGTATGGAAAAATACTCCCGCTCGTTCGGGAACAAACGTCATTGCATATTGTGGGGGACGGGTCCGAACGTTCGCGTCTCGAGCGTCTTGCGGTGGATCTCCATATCACCGATCGTGTGAAATTTCTCGGCTACGTCGCTCCGCCTGCCGTCTATAAAGAATTCGCCGAAGCGGAGATCTTCTGCGGGCTCTCCCGGAGCGAGGCACTCGGGAACGTCTTTCTCGAGGCGCAGGCCGCCCGTTCCGCCGTGATTGCGACGGATGTCGGGGGCATCCCGGATATCGTCAAAGATCGCGCCACGGGGCTTCTGGTGCCGCCTGACGATGTGCAGGGAACCACAGAAGCGCTCGAGCGTGTTCTCAGCGACAAGAGCTTTGCCATGAAACTGGCGGCCGCCGGCAAGTTCCACGCGCAGGATTTCGACTGGAGCGCGATTGCGGAGCGGTATGCGGAGGTGTACGAGGAGTTACTGTCATAAAATCATTTTCCGTTTGCGCACGACGACGCCGGCGCAGTGGAGGCTCTCGAATGTTCCGGCATCAATCCACTCGTCTTTGAGGATCGTGGCCGTCAATTCCCCCTGCTTTCGGTACCAGTCGCTGACATTCGTGATTTCAAACTCGCCGCGTTCGGAGGGTTTGAGATTGCGGATGACCTCGAAGCAACGCGCGTCGTAGATATAGCAACCCGTGGCCGCAAGCGAACTTTTTGGTTTTACCGGCTTCTCTTCAATCGATAACACTTTTTCGTTTTGAATCTCGACGACGCCGAAGCGCGCCGCATCCGGGACTTCCTTTACGAAAATGTGTCCGCCTTTCTTAAAGTTTTTGATCTCCGTCGAGAGATCGTCGAAGAACACGTTATCGCCGAGGATGGCGCAGATGTTGTCGTTCTCCGCGAATTCTTCCGCAAGGCCCAGCGCTTGCGCAATACCCCCCGCTTTCTCCTGCACTTTGTACGAAAAATCACATCCGAAGCGCGATCCTCCACCGAGAAAGCTGGCCATTTGATCGATGTGCTCGGTGCCGGAGATCACGACGATCTCGCGGATGCCCGCCTTGAGGAGCACGTTCAAAGGATAGTAAATCAGCGGTTGGTCGTAGACGGGGAGCAGACTTTTATTTGTGATCTCCGTGAGAGGTCGCAGACGCGATCCCGTGCCGCCGCAGATGAGGACACCTTTCATGGATTTTGAGGGCATGTTGACAAAGGTGAAATTATATGTTCTATATACTATATATGCAAGTCTATCGTAACGCCTTTTATAGCCCATTCCTACTGTTTACTGCAAAAGCTGCTACGATGGGAAATGTGTACGCGTTGTGAGTTTACGGGTTGGGATGAGGCGATCAGAATAAAAAAACTCGAAACTTGTACACCCGAAACTTTTTCTTCGTTCTCCTTTTCTCTTACAATCTTTCGATGAATATACTCGTTACCGGTGGCGCAGGCTTTATCGGCTCCCACTTCGTTCTGCGGCACAAGGAGCGGTACCCGGACGACATCATCGTCGTGCTGGATAAGTTGACCTACGCGGGCAACAAAGCGTTTTTGGATCCAATCATTTCGCGCATTCGATTCATTCAGGACGATATCGTGGACTTCGAAGTCGTCACGGAGCTTGTTAAAAAATACGCCATCGACACGATCGTGAACTTTGCAGCCGAAACCCACGTCGATCGTTCCATCAAAAATTCCGTACCCTTTATCCACACAAATATTCTCGGCGTACAGAGCTTGATCGAGGTTTGCAGAGCGAATCCTTTCATCCGATTCTTTCACATCTCAACGGATGAGGTGTTCGGAGACCTCGAGGATGGAGCGCCAGCTTTTCGCGTCGGCGATGCTCTCACTCCCAGTTCTCCATATGCAGCTTCGAAAGCTGCAGGCGAAATGCTTATTCTTGCGGCTATGCGCACCTATGGGATCAAAGCGGCGATCGCCCGATGTACCAATAATTATGGCCCCCATCAGGCGGATGAAAAATTCATTCCGACGGTGATCCGAAACGCACTTCACGGCAAGCCCGTGCCGATCTATGCGCAGGGCAAAAACAAGCGTGACTGGCTTTTCGTCGAAGACCACTGCGATGCGCTTGAAACCATTCTTCATACGGACTGGGCATTTTGGGATCCTGATGTCCCCGGAGTACACCAGAGCCAACCCAAGGGATCAGGTTCCGTCTTCCACATTTCCGCGGATGATGAACGCCAGAACATCGATACGGCGAAAATGATTTTAAAGATCCTTGGGAAACCCGAGAGTCTTTTAAGTTTCGTAGCGGATCGTCCCGGGCACGACTGGCGCTACGCCTTGGATTCCTCGAATACGCGGAAACTCGGCTGGAAGCCGAAAGTATCGTTTGAGGAGGGGATCAAGAAAACAGTAGCTTGGTATCAAAAAAAATATTCCTAAAAAAAACAGTGGAACATTTTCTGGATTACGGCTTCTCTTGCATCCATTGTTCCTCGTGCGTCCGGGAGAATTCCTGGTATTCATCTGCAATATTTTTCCAGCATGCTTCTTTTGCGTCTTCGAGCACGTCCAATGCGACGTGGGCGACCTTATAAGCCTGTTCAAAATCTCCCTTGTTGGCGAGTGCAAGGGCGATAGATCTTAATTCTGTAGTGTGCTCGAGGTTCACCTGGAGATATTCGAGGGTAGGGAGGTCGACTCCTTTTGTTTGTTCCCGCTCCGGAACAGCAATGTCGCGGTATGTTTTTACCAGGTCTTTCCGGTGCCGGTGAACAGCATTGGTTTGTTCCTCCAGACTGCTTTGCATGTCATTATAGGCCGCTTCGAAATTACCCAAGCCATGTTTTGCTTCGGCCGACAGCTTGAGCGCATTTGGATCGAGTGGCATAGGCTGCAATTATTGTATAATTTATTAATTATGTCAAGCATTCTTTTTCGCTGTTATACTGGGCTCTCATGAAAATCGTCCTTGCGACCGGCGTGTATCCGCCTTCCCTCGGCGGACCGGCGACATATGCAAAAGCTTTGACGAAGGAACTCCAGAGCAAAGGAGTTTCTGTGAGCGTCGTGACATACGGCATAGGAGAATCGACGGATCCCTGGAGTGTGCGGCGGGTATCTCTTCGCGGGGGTCCGCTGCTTCGGTGGTGGAAATACGCGAGGGCGCTACGGCGGGAATCCGCCGATGCCGACATCGTTCTGGCCTTTTCTTCCATCAGCGTGGGGATGCCCATGATCCTCGCGCGTCTCAAGCGTCCCAGGAAAATCCTGCGCCTCGGCGGCGATTTCTTCTGGGAGCGGTACACCGATCGCGGGGGGACGATGGGGCTGAAAGAGTGGTATGCATCGAAGGGGCTTGTTACGCGTTTCGCGTTTTGCGTTACACGTTTCATTCTGAATCATTTCGATCACGTCGTCTTTTCGACGAACTATCAGGCCGAATTGTATAAAAAACACTATCTGCATTTGCCCCCACATTGTGTCATCGAAAATGCTCTGCCTGCGCCTCAACAACTCTCGCAGTCGATGCGGATGCTTCGAACCAGCGGGATGCAGAATGCGTCGTTTCGCCTCCTCTACTTCGGACGCTTCGTCGGATTCAAAAATCTGCCGGCTCTTCTGGAGGCATTACGCGCATTGCCGCAAGTAAAACTTTCCCTCGTCGGCGAAGGGCCGATGGAAGCCCGCCTGCGGGGGCTCACGAGGACGCTCAGGATTGCTGATCGAGTCTCGTTCCTTCCTCCTCTGCATGGAACCGACAAAGAGAAAGTATTTGCCGCGCATGATCTCCTCGTCATTCCTTCCCTCACGGAATTGAGTCCCCATAGCGCGCTGGAGGCCAGAGCCGCGGGGTTGCCCGTGCTTCTCACGGAAGAAACGGGATTGAGTCCGGAACTCACCGCAGGAATGGTTCTTAAGGAATTGCGTACTGCTGAAGAAATTTCCAATGCCATTCGGAATGTGATTCAAGATTACGCGGCAATCGCCACCGAGGCGACATCGGAACCCCCCAGGAGAATGTGGAAGAATGTCGCGGAGGAATGGATGCAGCTTTTTTCGCCTCTATGAAACTTCTCATGATCAGCGGTGATCGTTCCATTCTTCAGGGAAAGAAGGGTGCTTTCTACCACACGCTCCAGGAATTCTCGAAGCATTGGGAGAGGATTGATGTGATTTGCCCGCGTGTTTCTTCCTCAACAGTCCCCCCCGCCCCCGCCCCCCGGGGGGGGGGCGGGGGGGTGGGGG
>JBBTTQ010000120.1:0-1719 GCA_038064175.1 Patescibacteria group bacterium | reverse complement strand
CTGATGAAGTCTTTACTTCCTACCTCACTGTTGCACTTGGAAGTTGAGAGCGGGCATGTAAAAGCCAAAATTACGACCGCACCGAGGGGACGGATGCTGCTGACTATAATAGTCTTGGAGCGATCTTTCTTTCATCCCCTCTCCCCTTGCGGGAGAGGGTAGGGTGAGGGGTTTTATTGTTCCGATGCCATCAACATTTTCTTCACGACCGCATCCGCCTTCGAACTCACCCCCGCATACCGCCACGCCATTTCGAAGATCTGCCGCTGAGTTTCGGAGACTTCCTTGCTCTCGATGATGATGCCGAACATGTCCCGATCGCCCCGGAGGCCGGAGTCGAAGGAACAGATCGCCACTTTGTGATCGTAGATATTGATCTCGTTCTTGAAATCGAAATCCTTGCCCGGGACGAGGCGGATTTCGCGGTGATGTTCCTTGTCCTCTCCATGGACTTTGCGGCCCGCGGCGTCATCCGGAGCGATACCACGGAGTTTGATGCCCCGCTTCACGCGTTCGGCGACATACTCCTCATCGTAGTTCGGCCAGAACCTTCGGACGACCGCGGAGTTTGCGAAGTTCAAGAGCTCGGACTTCGCCGTGAGCGTGTCTTCATAAACGTGCTTCACTCCTTCCCATCCCTCGTAGTAGCGCACGCGCGGCTTTCGATATTTCGCGCCCTGCAGCGAGCGAAGCTCGGGGAGCACTCTGTCCAGCGCCTCGGCGCTTTTTCGCGCCTCCAGCGCCAGATACTCCGGCGCCACCGGCGCGTACCACTTGGCGCGGACTTTTTTGACCTTCGTGCAGATCCCCTTCTGCACGAGCTCCTCGAGCGTGTTATAGGCCGTGACGCGGTTGATGCCCGCCGCCTTGGCATAATCGGATGCCGGGGCAGTACCCAGTTGAAGCCCGGTCAGATACAGCTGCGCCTCCTTAGTGTCGAGCCCGATGGATTCTAGAATATGCAGGAGATCTTTCGCCATCAACGAGTATGGAACAATGAGAGACCCAGTGTAGCAATGTGTAATGATTTTTTACAACAGGGAAGTGCATTGCTGAATTATCGCAATAATAATCACATTAATTGGCTTTAGCAGGCCAATAATTATAGTTTTTCTTGTGTTGTAAAAAAAAGGAACAGAACAAATTTTCTGATCGATTTTGAGGTTGTGACAGGGATATTCGGAACGGTACAAGACATAGCGAAACAATGAGTGAACCAGCAAACGAATAAACGGAACCTCCACCTCTCCTCCTTCTCACCCCCGTCTATGCCCACCCTCCTCTCTCAGACGAAAGAATCCATCCTCGGGAAAATGATGCACAAAGGTACGGATTTGGAATTCACCCCCGCGCTCGCAACCGCGAAGGACGTGCTGGATTTTGCAAAAAAACTGAACGCCACTATGGCGGATTTTACCTTCATCGATGTCCCAGGAACCCTTCAGCATACGAGTAAACCATTGCATGAGTTGGAGGGCGTGTTCGAAGGGGGCGCCGGGTTCGATGGGTCCAGCATCCGCGGATTTCAGGCCATCGAAGAGAGCGACATGCTCCTCATTCCGGACGCCCGGAGCGCGTACCTCGACACGTTTTCGAGCGAGCCCACAGTCGCGCTCCTCTGCGATGTCAAAGACCCCACCACGGGGAAGCTCTACGACTCGAGTCCTCGCACCGTCGCGCACCGCGCGACGAAACACATGGAGGAGAGCGGCATCGAGA
>JBBTTQ010000119.1:0-1913 GCA_038064175.1 Patescibacteria group bacterium | reverse complement strand
GTCGCCGGACAAAAGGTGGCATATGATCGGCATTTCATGCGCTGGAAGTGGTAGTGAGCGGTTACGCAGGAAGTCTTTGACAGAATGCCGGAGCTCGTTCAAAATCTCCCCCGAACCTCCGTTGCTCGTGCAAGGACGGCGCGTTCCCCTCTTATTTTTACCGCTTGCACCCACTCTTCACTATGCCGATCAAACTGAAAGACCGAACCAAGAAAAATGAGCTGATGGAGCTGTTGCTCAAGGAATCCCCCGCGATCATCCAGGTCAAACCTGGAGAACTTGCGGAAGGAACCGTGGTGTTCCGCGGCAAGAACAAATTACTCCTCGATATCGGCGGCGTCTCCACGGGGATCGTCTCCGGGCGCGAACTTCGGGATTCCTTCAATACATTCAAAGAACTTACACTGGGAGATCAGGTGACCGCCCTCGTCCTCGAGGAAGAGAACGATGAAGGCATGATCGTGCTGAGTCTCCGCATGGCCAGCCAGCAGCGCGCCTGGGATCGGTTCCATAGACTCGTGGAAACCGACGCCACGATGAAGTTCACGGCGCAGGAAGCGAACAAAGGAGGCCTGCTCGCGAACATCGACGGCATCCGCACGTTCCTGCCGGTGAGCCAATTGGCGCCGGTCAACTACCCGCGCGTCAACAATGCGGACACGTCCGAGATCATCAGCCGCCTGCAGAAATTCATAGGACATACCTTCACCGTCAAGATCATCACGATGGATGAAGAAGCCGGCAAGATCGTCGTATCGGAACGCGAAGCCATGGCCGAAGAACGCGCCAAGGCGCTCGAGAATCTCACCATCGGGGACACGAAGGACGGCATGGTGTCCGGCATCGTGAAATTCGGCCTCTTTGTCGCCTTCGACGGCCTCGAGGGACTCGTGCACATCTCCGAGATCGCCTGGGGACATGTCAAAAACCCGTCCGAGTTCGCGGAAGTCGGTGACAAGGTGAAGGTGAAAATCATCGGCATCGATGGTGACAAACTCTCGCTCAGTATCAAGCAACTCACGAAAGATCCATGGGAGGAAATCGCCGAGCGCTACCCCGTCGGCAAGAAAGTGCAGGGAACGGTCGTTCGTTTTGCGGATTACGGCGCTTTCCTGAAGCTCGAGAAGGACATCAATGGTCTCGTGCACTTGACCGAGCTCGCGCACCATAAGGTGACGGATCCTTCGGAAGTCCTCACGATCAGTCAGAAAGTGGACGCGCAGGTCATCAATATCGATGTGGATGAACGCAGGATTGGACTCTCGGTAAAAGCATTGAAACCCATCGACAAGGAAACAATGGAACGCCTCAAACGCGAGCGCGAGGAGGAGGAAGCGAAGCTTGCCCTGCTTGCCCGTCCGAAGTCCGCTGGAGCGGACGAAGGAGGGAGCAAAACCGAAGGGGCAAAAGAGTTCAAAGATGCCAAGGATGTCAAAGAATCCGAGGAGACCAAGGAAGTTCCAAAGTCCGCAAAGGGATTTGTAGCTTCGAAAACCGGCAAGAAGTATTATCCGACCGGCTCCGCTGCCGCGGAGAAGATCAAGGAGGAGAACCGCGTGATGTTCGCGACGGAGGAGGAAGCGAAGGCGGCGGGGTACGAGGACTAGGACGAGAAAGACAAGAAGGACACAGAAGACACAGAGGGGCGTTCCATGAGCTCATAGAACGGAACAGGATTTTTAATTCAGAAGTGAGATCCTCCATTCTATAATTCCTCTGCGTCTTCGCCGTCTTCTGTGTCTTTCACGTCTTTATAGTTTCTCCTCACTCAGAAGGTGCAGGTGCAAATAGAAGACCTCCTGCCCTCCGCCTTTACCGACGTGAAACGTTAACTTGTAGCCCTTGATCCCCTTCTCCTCTGCAAAACGCCGCGCTTTCAGGATAAGCATTCCAGGGATGTGTGCCGTTTCCGG
>JBBTTQ010000118.1:0-11933 GCA_038064175.1 Patescibacteria group bacterium | reverse complement strand
CCAAACCAAAGGGAAGCTCGGCAATGCCGAGATGAAGACCGCGGTCGAAACGGTCGTGAACGAAAAACTGAGCCAGTACCTGGAGGAGCATCCCGGCGAAGGAAAAGAGGTCGTCGCGAAATGCATGCTCGCGGCGAGAGCCCGCCTCGCCGCCCGCGCGGCCAGAGACAGCGTGATCCGCAAGGGTGCGCTCGAGGGTATGACGCTCCCCGGAAAACTGGCGGACTGCTCCAATCGCGATCCCTCGCAATGCGAGCTCTACATCGTCGAGGGCGACTCCGCCGGAGGCTCCGCGAAGCAGGGGAGGAACCGGGAGTTCCAGGCCATTTTGCCGCTCAAGGGGAAGATTTTGAACGTCGAGCAGGCGCGTCTGGATAAAATGCTTGCCAATAACGAGATCAAAGCCCTCATCATTGCGCTCGGCATGGGGGTAGGGGAGGCCAAGGATCTGGCGCGGCTTCGTTATCACCGCATCGTGATCATGACCGATGCCGACGTCGACGGCGCGCACATCCGGACACTGCTCCTGACGCTCTTCTATCGCTACTATCCGGAATTGATCGAGGGAGGGTATCTCTATATCGCGCAGCCTCCTCTCTATAAAATTCAGAAAGGCAAAGACGTGCGCTACGCCTTCAACGACGCCGAGAAGGGGAGCATTCTCAAGGAGTGGGGAGTGTCGGAAAAAGAAACAGAAGAATCAGAGGAAAAAGAGGAGGCCATTACGGAAGGGCTTACCAAAGAGGAGTCCAAGGAGAAGAAATCCGGCCCGCGCGCGAACATTCAGCGCTACAAAGGTCTCGGTGAGATGAATCCCTCTCAGCTCTGGGAGACGACGCTCGACCCGGATTGCCGCATCATGCTGAAAGTCACCGTCGATGACGCCGAGCGCGCGGATGCCGTCTTCACGACGCTCATGGGAGCGGAAGTCGCTCCGCGCAGGAAGTTTATTCAAACCCACGCGAAAGCTGTTAAGAATTTGGATATCTAATTCATTCAGACCTGCCTGCCGGCAGGCAGGCGCATGCGAAGGCAGTGAAGAATCTGGATATTTGAATAGAAATTCTGTCGCGAAGCGATGGGTGCCAAAGGCGGGTCCCATCGCTGGAGCGACTCCTTTGAGGGAAGGGTGGGTCCGTGGGAGGAAAACCGCAGGTTTTCCTCCCACGTGATTAGTCTTCGTCCACCCCTGGGAACTGATCCCGGAGCACATACGTATCCAGATTATCTTTCCCGAGGAGTTCCACCACCTGCGGGATCGCTTCCTCGAATTTGATCTGCTTCTGCTTTCCTGCCTTCATGTCTCTGAGGATGATCGTGCCTTCCTTCACCTCCAGTTTTCCGAGGAGCAGCGTGTAGCGGGATTGAAATTTGTCCGCCAGGCGCATCTGGGATTTCAAACTCGCCTCGCCCAAGGCGCCGACCGTGTGTATGCCGAAATCGCGCAGTTTCGCGACGAGCTGCAGGCACGCTTTCTTGGCCTCGGGTCCGAGTTGGGCGACGAAGACATCGACCTGGTCTTTGTTCGGAACCGTGACGCCCGCTTCTTTCATATGCCAGATGATGCGCTCGATGCCGCCGGCAAATCCCACGCCCGGCGTCGGCTTGCCGCCGAGGAGCTCCATGAGTCCGTCGTAGCGGCCGCCGCCCCCGACCGCGTTTTGCGCGCCCGTGCTCAGATCCCAGAATTCAAAGACCGTCTGCGTGTAGTAATCGAGCCCGCGGACGAGTTTGGGATTTTCCTCGAAAGTGACGTCCAACTCGGTCAAATATTCGAGGAGCGTCTCGTGGTATTGCTTGCTCTCGTCGCTCAAAAATTGCGCGAAGGCCGGGGCGCTTTTGAGGAGAATCTGCGTGTCTTCCTCTTTGGAATCGAGGAGCCTCAGGGGGTTTAATTGCAAACGCCTCCGATCGTCCTCCGGCAACCTGTTTTCCTTGCCGATGAAAAAATCCTTGAGCGCTTCGGTGTAAGCTTTGCGACTGTCGGGATTTCCGATGTTGTTGATCTGCAGCTTCAGGCGTTCCCGGATCCGAAGATCCGCAAATATCTTGCACACCATGAAGATGAGCTGCGCGTCGAGGCTGGGATCCTTGAGGCCGATCACTTCGAAATCGAACTGGTGAAACTGACGGTAGCGGCCCTTCTGCGGACGGTCGTAGCGGAAGCATTGGCCGATGGCGTAGAGTTCCACGGGTTGCGGCAATTGCTGCATGCCGTGTTCGATGTACGACCGACAGATGCCGGCCGTGAATTCCGGCCGGAGCGCGTAGATGCGCTCCTTCCCTTCTTCGTTCCTTTTCCCCGTGACGGTGAAGAGTTCCTTCTCCACGATGTCCGTGTGCTCGCCGATGCCGCGCTCAAAGATGCCGCGATCCTCGAACATCGGCGTATCGATCCGTTTGTAGCCCGCCTGACGCGCGCGATGACGCACGGCCTTCTTGATGTACGTCATGTACTGGTGGTCTTCCGGCAAGACGTCGTGTGTGCCTTTCGGTGTTCGAAATAAGGGTTCTGACATAGAAAAAGCTCCCATAAGGAGCGGCAAGCATTGTACCAAGGGAAAGCGCCTCCGCAAAGGCCTTTCAATGAAGGAGTTCGTCGTCTTCTGGTCGATTCAGAATGAGATTACGGATCCGTTCGAGCTCCGGATCGAGATCTACAGTGTCCCACATCGATGCATCCACCAGTTCCGCGGTAGTTTCCGGGGTTTTTTTCTTCAAGTGCTCTCATGCATTCAGGAATACACCCATATTCAGTGAGGAGTAAAATTTGCCTGTCTGCACTGGTTTTGGGATCGTATTCCTTCTAAGCTGTAGCAACCCGTGGTGAGCGTAGCTCAGTTGGCCCAGCTCCGCAAAGCGGAGCGTAATAAAAAATCTTGCTCGCTGTCACTGTTCTTTTCTTCCACATTCTATGGCGAGCGTAGCTCAGTTGGTTAGAGCATCTGGTTGTGGTCCAGAGGGTCGCGGGTTCGAGTCCCGTCGCTCGCCCCATCTCACTTCGTCACTCATTCGTGGGAGCATCTGGTTGTGGTCCAGAGGGTCTTAGGGTTGCTTCCCGTCGCTCGCCCCATTCAGCTCATTCCTGTGGAGGTTTCGGATTAAGTCCATCTGCCCTTACGAACGCAATCATTTCGTCATCATCCTTGTGGTCGGGTTTTGCCCCAGGTTTCAGTTCGGCTGGTTTGGAAAGTGGCTGGAGAGGCTCCGGCACTTGGACCGGTTTCGGTAGTGTGACTTTTGCGCTTGCCGATGCAGAAGCTGTTCCGCTCGGAGCCGGGGATGGCGGAGCAGGTGGGCTTGGAGATGCAGGCGGTTTCGGCGGCGAAGAAGGTGATGCCGGTTCCGGTTTCTTCGGAGCCGGAGGAACAGGCGGTTTTGGTGGCTCCTGCGGCAAAACTGCGGGTGGAGGGGATGGCGGCTTCGGCTGCTCTGTCGGTATCGATGACTTGGAAGCTGCAGCAGGCTCCGGCGGTTTTGCTGCCGGGGGCGCTAGAATTGGCTTTGGCGAAGCTGGTGTTGGAATCGGAGCCAGAGGCGGCAGAGCGGGTGTTTTCGGCGCCGTTGAAGCGGGCGGAGGCGGCGGGAGGGTCGGCGTTTTCTTTTCGGTGTCCCCGGATTTCTCAAGGCCCTTTTTCAGCCACGCAGGAGTTTCGGGAGGAGGCGGAGGGGGTGCCGGCGGTTTTTCGGCAAGCTTCGGAGGAGCGGGCATCTTTTCCTCCGTTGAGTCCTGGCGTTCGCTCCGCTTCAGTTCCATGGGAGGCGCGATATCCGTAACACTCTTTATCGGGGCATCCTTCCTCACGATGCTGCTCTCGATCTGTTCGAGTTTTTTCTGAAGGCCGAGTCCGCCGCCCCGGCGGAAGCGCGCAATGAGATACACAATCCCGAGTCCGATCGCTACGGCAATCAGGAGCCCCATGAGATACGTGAGGATGGTCCAGAGCGTTCCGTTTTCGCCCGCTGGTTCCGTCGGTTCCTCTTCCGCAGGAGTTTCCGGGTGAGGATCGGGGGTCACCGTTCCTGCGTTTCGGATCTCCACACTCGTCTCTGCTTCGGTTGTTATTTCGCCGGATTCCAGATTCCGTATCTGGAGACGCACGACGTACGTATCGTTCCGTGCGTAGCTGTGTTCCGGGTTCTCCAGAAGACTTTCTGCTCCGTCCCCGAAATACCAGTGATGGAGCAGCGGCCCCGTAGGAGCGTTCTCGCCCCATTGGACCGAGAAGCGAGCAGTTCCGTTTCCTCCCGGAGTTGCCTGCAGAACGGGTCGAAGCACTGTTCCTCGTTCAAGAACGGTGATTTGCTCGGTTGCTCTCCCGGGCGCGTTCAGGGCAATGATTCGTTTTTTCTTTGCCGCTGAAAACCACATGTGCAGAGTCGTGCCGTCCGATTCGAAGAAGGTTCGAGCGGTTTCCTGGTCGTTTGTGTGGTCGCCGTCTCCGTTGCCGTCTGTTTCAGCGTCGAGATCCAATGCCAGCGGTTGACCGGGAAATCGCCCGGTCATTTTCAAAATATCCGTCGTGAGCAAGATTACATTTTTGTCGAGCGGAGGAACGGATTCGACGAGGGGACCGGTTGGATCCGGCGCGGTCGGTTCCGCGGCCGCTGCGCTCTGCGGCGGTACCACTTTCAGACGGATGGGCTTTCGCACGCTCTCGCCGGTATCGGGATCAAACGTTCCCGCATCCAGGGAATAGTTGCCGGGTTTCGTAAGCCGGATGCGGAAGAGGGGAGTTCTCGATGCCTCCACAAAATCACGATTTTCCGTGAGCACCCAACTCACTTGCGTTGTCGATTTTCCGGTCACGGCAAGAATCTCAAAGACCGTTCCTGCTTCCATCGTGAGTTCCTCTTCCTGCTGGGACAGAATTTCCTGCGCGCTTGTCATGTGCCACGTGACGCCCAGAAGGAGGGTCAAGAGAAGAGCCGGAGGGAGATATCGGCGCGTCATGGTGACGGAGTGGCTACGCCCGCAAGCGTCAGGAAGAATCCGACGATGACGCGTGCGAGGAAGATGACAATGAGACCGATGACGACGTAGAGAACCATTTTTTTCGCTTTCTCCTTCGACTCCTCCGAACCGCCGCCCAGTACCAGGTAGAACCCGGCGATGACTATAACGACGACGGCGGCGAGCGACAGGAAATTCAGGACAAAGATGAGTGCATTGAGGACGAGTTCCCGGATACCGGTCTGGGAGATCCCGCTGATGTTCCTGGCGTGGTCGAGCCCCTCATTGAGGGAGCCGCCCCCGAAGACGGAACCGAGGTAGCGCTCTGCGATTTTTTGTGTGTGTTGCATGGAGAAGACGTACGTCTTTTCTCCCTCTTATGATAGCATAAAACCCCCTTTCGATCCACTCCACTTCCATGCGTCCCCGTAGCCCGGCAGAGCTCCTCAAAAAGGCTTCCGTCCCCGCACTTCTCGTCACCGACCCCACGAACATCCGCTACTGCACAGGCGTGCATCTTTCGGCGGGCGTTCTCCTCCTAACGGCGAGATCACAGCTTCTCTTTGTGGATAGTCGCTATACTCTCCTCGCGGAACGAAGAGCGCAGAGCGGTGTTTCGGTCCGGGATAGTGCAGATTTCCCGAATGTTCTTCATAAAATGCGGCGCATCGGCTTTGAAGCTGAGCACGTGACCTATCAGAGGTTAGCTTTGTGGAAGCGAAAATATAAGAACACAAAATTTATTCATACTTCAGAGGCTGTGGAATGGTTCCGGCGGGGAAAAGAGAACGAAGAACTGCGATATCTTCAACGTGCGGAGAGGATCACGGAGGAGCTCCTTCGGCGCGTTCCGCATGCGCTCAAGAAGGGGATCACCGAGGAAGAGCTCGCGCGGAAAATCGCGATATGGGCGCTGGAGCTTGGCGCGGAGGGAGTGTCCTTCGATCCCATCGTTGCCTTCGGCACGCACACGAGCTCCCCGCATCACCGGCCGACGTCGCGAACTCTCAAAAAAGGCCACATCGTGCAGATCGATTGTGGCGCAAAATACCGTGGTTACTGCGCGGATCGCAGCGAAGTTTTTTTCACCAAAGCTCCGACGTCGTTTCAGAAGATGGTCTACGAAATTCTCTCTGAGGCCCGCGATGCGGCCATGGAGCAGGCGCGCGCAGGTGCGAGCACGCATCTCCTCGATCGCACGGCACGGGATATTCTGAAACGGGAGGGGATCGAACATGCATTCACGCACTCGCTCGGGCACGGCGTCGGTCTCGACATTCACGAAGGGGTGACGCTAAGTTCGAAGGCGAAGGAGGAAAAATTACTTCGACGCGAGGTGATTACGATCGAACCGGGAGTGTATTTTCCGGGGACGTTCGGGATGAGATTGGAATCGATGGTCTATGTGGATTGACGTGCGAATACGTTCCTCACTCCCGCATGTATGGGTGGATGGAGAAGTCTGTCTGCCGGCAGGCAGGGGTTGGGGATGAGGAACTTTCTAAGCAAAAGACATTTGTAAGTTAACTTAACATTGGAACATTTGATCTATATTTCATGATTTGTCACCTGAAGACCGTCCAAGGAAGGTCCATTTTTTGATATAATGTTTGGAAACATGTTTTTACAAAAAAAGAAACAAACCATGCCGGTTCTTCCCCTTCGTCGCCTCCTCTGGGCCGTCCTCTTCGTCACTCTCATCGCTCCTCCGGGCGTTGCCGGAGCGCCTGCGATCGTGGAGCGTGCATTTGTGATCACTGCGTACTACTCGCCGTTGCCGAATCAATGTTGCTATGTGCGCGGCACGTACGCGGCCGATACGCTCTTGAACGGCAAAGGCATTGCGGGTGCGGACGGCACAGGGGTGTACCCGGGCATGGCTGCGGCGCCGCAGAGTTACGAATTCGGAACGAGGATCGCTCTCCCCGGGATCGGCACGGTGACCGTGCACGATCGTGGAGGGGCCATCACGGAACTTGAGACGGGCGCCCATCGTCTCGATCTCTGGATGGGATACGGCGAAGAGGGGCTTGCCCGCGCGCTCGCCTTCGGCGTCCAGCGCGTACAGGGGACTGTCTATCCGCTCGGCGCTTCACAGCCGGCAGAATTGCTCGCTCTTTCGAGTTTCCCGGCACCTCTCGGGATGATCCGTCCGTATCTCCGCGAGGAGCCCGATCTCCTCGCACTGCATCCTCAGATCGATGAAAAATCCGTCGCCGTCGAGCTCCTCCAGCAACATCTGATCGATCTCGGATATCTCCATGAAGCGGCGAGCGGCTGGTTCGGACCCGCGACCAAAACCGCTCTCATGAGTTTTCTCGACGATATGCACCTGGCGGAACCGAGCGAAGAGCTGACTTCGATCGCAGCGGCCTATTTGATTGCCGCAAATGCGCGTAAAAAAGAACGGAATCCCATCGCAGGCATCATCGAACGGGGAAGTCCGCCGACAGATATCATTGCCGCGAAGCGGACGCTCCGATTTCTCGGATACTTCCGCGGGCGCACGAACGGCGACTACGACGATGCACTCTTCGATGCCATTTTTGTATTCCAGAAAGATCGCGGACTGGTTGGAGACGCTTCGTCGCCGGGCGCTGGTCGCATCGGTCCGAAAACAAGACAAACACTTCTGCTTTCTTGGCGCCTGAAGCACATCGAGCGTCATGCGGAGAAATTATTGCTTGTGCGCGCAGTCGATCAGGAACTGGAAAAAAGAGGAGACGTCCTCGCGGAGTTTCTGGCGGAAGGGGACAGGGGCGCGGAAGTGAAAAAACTTCAGTCGCTCCTCGCCGATCGCGGCTTCTTCCCGCGTGAGAGAGTCAGCGGACTGTTTGGCACCGTCACGCGCGATGCAGTTCTTCAGTATCAGATCGATCGGAAAATCATTGAAAAAGTGACGGATACAGGCGCCGGGTTTGTGGGGCCGGCGACGATTGCGTCGCTGAAGAGAGAGGAAAAAACGAAGCTTTTGCGTCTTGTGCGATCGGAGGGATTGCATATTATGCATGCTTTGTGAGAGTCCGAGAATCCGTACCGGGTGTGTGGAATGACGATTTTCCGTACCCGCTATAGTATGAGACTGTGGAAATTCCAATGTCGAATCCGCGCACATTTGACTCTTTGAAACAGTACGTTCGGTCGCATTGGACTCAGGAAGAGCAAACAACATTCTTTCGGGACATTCTTTGGACTCAAAGACACATGTTGAATGCAATCGAGTTGCGTGATGATCAGTTAATAGCCAGAGAACTTCGTGATGGTGTAGAGCACCTGGCTCTCGTTATCGCTCTTGTCGAAAAGAAATTTCATGGAGATCCGAGAATTGTTTCCCTGATCTATGATTATTTAAATGCTGAACCAACGATAAATATCGGCATTCTAGCCATGTTGGATGCCCGAAAACACCCCACAGTTTCTCAAATAAAAGGCAGGGTAACAAGTCTTTCTGCTGAATGAAAAATGATCCGTGAACAATTCTCCGCTGATATTCCTTCCGTTCCGATTTCCGATGAGAGAGGCAATATTTGGCATCGGGTTCTTACTCTGTTGCATTTAAAATAAACGCAGCATATCTGCAAAAACAGGTTGTCTTTTCCTGTCCGTTTCGACAGGATGAATCCTATGAAACGGGCGGGATTCCTTTTGACGGTTTTTTTTGTACCCACCTTCGCTTTTGCGTCTGAGGAAGCCATTTCCCGACGGGATGGTTTTCTCGTTCTCTGGCAGAGCATCCAGCGGAAAACGGAAGAAACCCGCGAATCTCCCTTTACGGATGTCCCCGAAGGAACCCTTGGCTACGCGGAAATAACGTATGCGAAGAGGCGCGGTATTCTGGATGACACGCAGGATCGGTTCCGGCCGGATGATTCATTGATGTTGGAAGACGCTTTGCTTTGGCTTTTCCGGACGCGAAGCATCGATGAGATCGAAAAAATGCGGCGCGAAGATTTGCCGGAGTTGCTGGCCCGTTATCCACTCGGGAAATTTATTGATGCAGGAACTGCCGCTGAATCGCCAACAATCAAGGATCGCACAATCCCGGAAAAAGAATTGCTGTTGCTTATGCAGGATCTCGATCGGTTGCTCAGAGAGGAACAACATGAGGTGAGTTTGTATGCCGAAAAATTCCACGGCGACGGCACGGCGTTCGGGGAAACGTTTGATATGAATGCTCTGACGGCCGCGCACCGCACGTTTCCGCATAATACCCTGGTACGCGTCACGAATGTCGAGAACGGGAAATCGGTCGTTGTGCGTATCAATGATCGGGGGCCGTTCGTCGAAGGACGCGATATGGATTTGAGCCTCGGCGCTTTCGTCAGCATCGCCGATCGAGCGAAAGGAAAAATCATCGCGCGTTTCGAACGACTCGGCGACAGCGCTCTGGTTTCGACCTGCGGCGACGCGCCTGTGCTCTACCAGCAACGGATCACGAAGGATCTTCGTTTCATTCGCGGCGTCCCGCACAGTCTGTCGCTGGGGCACTCGCTGACGCTTACGGCGACGAGACCCTTCGTCGTGCGATCCGTTCTGTATCCGGATGGTCGGTCGGAGCGGCTCCAGGATTTTGTTCTGAAAGACGAGCGATTTACCTTCACGCCATCCGTTCCCGGGGAGTATCAGTTTCGTTTCGGATCGATCTATGGGCGATCGCGGATGATGCGGATGAAGGTGGAAGCATGTGACGAGGACTTGGATTGAGAATTTTGGTCTGGAAAACCGAATCCGAACCCTCATCCAAATCCCCCAATCTGCTATAGCCAGGAATGCCCATTTCTGCTATAATTATGAGATTCTGGGGATCCTCTCAGATCGCATACACACACAAAAAAACCCGTGGTTACGCTCTTAAGACTTCTCTTCTGGCCGATCTTGCTCCTGCTTCTCGAAGTCGCTTCGTGGGCGTTTCGGTGGGATCTGTGGGGTGCGATCTATGTGTGGTTTACGAAGGATCCCCTGGAGGCACTGTTCGGACTGCTCACAGCGTATCTGGTGTTTCATTCCTGCAGCCGATGGATTCGCTTCTCCTATGCTCTCTGGATGTCCCGGAAGCTCGTCTCGATGAAGGTGATGCTTCAGCGGAACGACAGCAAAATCGATCAGGAGAAACGCACCGAAAAAGATTTTAAAGAAAAAGTCGCGGTCATGGAGCAGCTCTACCTGGCGCTCTGGGAAGTGAAAGCGCTCACCTTCTGGCGGTTCATGCATTTCTGGATCTTTCGGTATGCGACCATCAGTTTTGAAATGTTTTTGGAGCGCGGCGAGCTGACGTTCTATGTGCTCACTCAACCGAATCTCGTCTCGATTGTCGAAAAACAGATCACCGCGTTCTATTCGGACGCCGAAGTGACCATACAGAAAACCCCGGACATCTGGGACAAGGGGATGAAACTCGTCGGGTACAACATGCAGCTCAAGAAAAAATTCTGTTTCCCGGTGCGCTACTACGAAGAGATGCAGGACGATCCCTTAAACGACATCACAAACGTCCTCTCGAAGACGGAACCCGATGAAACGGCGACGATCCAGGTGATTCTGACGCCCGCGTTCTCGGATCGCTGGAGCAAGCAGGTCAAGCGCTACGCCAGTATGAAATTCAAAGGAAAAGAGGATCGATGGGTCTCGCGAATTCCGCTCCTCTCGACACTCGTGCGCGTTCTCGGCGGCGTCGCGACGGGCACGGACGGAAGTACGCTCGCGCCGGGAGCGTCCCATGGTGACAGCTTCATCCGTATGATCCAGCCTGAGGAAGAATTGTATAAGCGCATGGGACAGAAAGCCGGCATGAGCGGATTTCACTGCACGATCCGGGTGATGGCCGCAGCGAAGAGCTGGCACAGGGCGCTCGATATCACGAATAACATGCAGGTGGCCTACAACGTGTTCAAAGACGTCTACGGAAACTGGTTCATGAATCGGCGCGTGTTCGTCGATTTCTTCCCGCTGGCCTGGAATGCGCCGATTATTCACTGGCTCTGGAAACATCGCATCAACGGATTTTTCAGCAAGCGACCGCTCCTGGTCGAACGCGAGCTCGCGGGGCTCTACCATTTCCCGGACAGTCGCTACAACAAAATTCCGATCATCCAGTGGATCACCTATAAAGTGCTCCCGCCGCCTCCGAACCTTCCGCAGGAGGGGATCCAGATCGGCGTCAACCGCCATCGGGCGACGGAGACTCCCATACGGTTCTCGGAAAAAGATCGCACTCGTCACGAGTACATCATAGGAAAATCCGGCTGCGGAAAATCCGCGTTGCTCTCGTATCAGGCACGGCAGGACGTCGCGGCCGGCGGGGGGCTCTGCGTTGTCGATCCGCACGGTGACCTCATCGAAGACGTTCTGGCACATGTGCCGAAAGAGCGCGCGAAGGACGTGATCGTTTTTGACCCTGCGGATATGGAACGCCCGATGGGACTCAACCTTCTGGAGGCAAAAACGGATGTGGAGAAAGACCGGGCGTCGCTCGATGCGATGGAAATCTTCATCAAACTTTTCGGCAACGAGATCTTCGGTCCCCGCATCCAGCACTATTTCCGGAACGGCTGTCTCACGCTCATGGATGACGAGGAGGAGGGGGCAACCTTGATCGACGTTCCGCGACTCTTCGTGGACGACGAATTCCAGCGCTACAAAGTGTCGAAGTGCAAGAACGTCATCGTGCGCAACTTCTGGGAGCACGAAATCGCGAAGACCGGCGCGCGCGAGAAGGAGGAAATGATCCCGTACTTCTCGGCCAAATTCGGACCGTTCGTGACGAACACGACGATGCGGAATATCATCGGCCAGCCGAAGAGCGCATTCAATATCCGTGAGATCATGGATGAGGGAAAAATCCTCCTCGTGAACCTGAGCAAAGGAAAAATCGGCGACGTGAACGCCCAGCTGCTCGGTCTCATCTTCGTGAACAAAGTGAACATGGCGGCGCTCTCCCGCGCGGATATGCCGATGGAGGATCGGAAGCGTTTCTACATCT
>JBBTTQ010000117.1:0-9765 GCA_038064175.1 Patescibacteria group bacterium | reverse complement strand
GAAGACGGACTTATCGATCTTCTTCCCCAGTTCCGCCGTTCGGGAGAGGATCATCCCGCCGCGGGGACCCCTGAGCGTCTTATGGGTCGTCGTCGTGACGACGTCAAATCCGTGATCAAAGGGATTTTCGAGCGCGCCGCCGGCGATGAGACCAGCGATGTGCGCCATGTCCATGACGGTCACGGCTCCGACTTCGTCCGCGATTTGTTTCATTTTTCCATAATCGAGCTCGCGGGGGTAGGCGGAGAATCCGCCGAGGAGGATTTTCGGTTTCTCCCGGAGGGCCGTCTGGCGCATCGCGTCGTAGTCGATCTCTCCCGTTTCGACGTCCTTCATCCCGTAGCGGACGAACTTGAAGATTTTCGTGAGATACGTCACCGGGTGTCCGTGGGAGAGGTGGCCTCCGTGGCTGAGATCCATTCCCATGACCGTGTCGCCGGGTTCCAGGAGCGCGAAGTACATCGCGACGTTCGCCGGACAACCGGCGTGAGGCTGCACGTTCGCGTGCTCACAGCGGAAGAGCTTCTTTGCGCGTTCGATGGCGAGTGTTTCCACGGCATCCGTGAATTCCTGTCCGCCGTAGTAGCGCCTGCCGGGGTATCCTTCCGAGTACTTGTTGTTAAAGACCGTTCCCATCGTCTCGAGGACGGCGGGGGAGATGTAATTTTCCGAAGCGATCAATTCGACCCCTTCCGTCTGACGCCGCATTTCGCCCGTGAGGGCCTTGTAGACTTCGGGATCTTGCGCGGCGAGGGCGGAATATGTTGGCATAGAGAGAGAATGGAGAATTGATCATTGAAAATGGACAATTTGCGCAGAGAATCTTCATCGTCATTATCAATTATTAATTATCAATTATCAATTCTGAGTCAAAAGTCCTCTTGCGGTAATAATTCCATCCACCTTCTCATCATGCGGTTCCACGGGAATTCCCGCGAAGAGCTGGCATTCCAGAGCGATGCCGTACATCTTCGTTCGAGGATGTCTTTTCCGTTGCTCCGAGATCCACTTGTCGTAGCCTCCATTGCCGCGTCCCAGACGATGACCGTCCGGGGAAAATGCCCGTGCGGGGATGAGTGCGTATTCGAGGGCGGAAGGATCGAGGAGGGGAGCCGTTTCTGAAGGTTCGGGGATGCGGAGAGCGCCGGGCAGCAGGCTCTGAAGATCGCGGACGAGCCGGAAGGAGAAATTCTTGTGGTCGAAGCGGGGGAGGTAGAGCTTTGCTCCGCGAGCCAGCAGCTCTTCGAGGAGAGGGCGCACATCCGCTTCGTCTTTCAGTGGAAAATAGGCGGCTACCGAAAAAGCATTGCCCTTCGGGAGGATTTTTATGATTTCCCGGCAGAGGGTTCTGCTCTCGGCGTGCCGCTGGCGCTCCGGGTAGGCCGCGAGACGCTCACGGATGGCGTGGCGCAGTTTCGATTTTTCATCGCGAGGATCCATGGGGCAATCATAATGAAAACTCTGGAGAGAAGCACTAAATCTTAAATCCTAAATTCTAGGTAGTGTTCACATAAAATCTTTGTTGCATGCAAAAAGGGCTAAAGCCCGCTTTTTTCTCAGGTTAACCGCGGCCTTAAGGCCGCGGTTAACGGCTTATTACCTGGGCTTTAGCCCGTTATGTGAACACCACCTACACAAATTCCAATAACCAATGTTCAGTAATCAGGGCGCTTCGTGCTTGAAAATTGGCACTTGTTTAGGATGTAGTGCTTAGGATTTAGGATTTCAAAATATTTCCGCCGCAGCCTCCGCCAGATTCACGAGTGCACTGTCGGATGCCGTTTTTTGCCCTTTTTCATCATCCACGATGCACTCCATCCGAAGCTGCCTGCGGAAGATTTTTTCCAGAACCGCTTCGATGGCGCGGCTCGCTTCCGTCGTCGCCACTTTGTCCCGGTGAAATGCGGACGCGAAACTGATCGTCACCGTTTTTTCCCTGAGCGCGAGAACACGACCGTTCTTGAGAGACATTTTGACGGAGGCGGGAGTGACTTCGTCGAGGATGCTCGGCCATATCTGACGTACGGATTCCAGGGACAGCTCGGGGGCTTCCACGGACGCTGCGGGCACTGTTGATTCCGCAGGCGATGTTTTTTCCGGCGCCGCGGCGCTCACGGTTTCCTTCTTTTGTTCTTCCTTTTTCCGCTTCACGGATTTCTCCGGCGCGGACTCTCCTTCGCAGAGCGACAGGAGAGCGGATTCCAAGACGAGCCCCGGAACGGGGGCGATCCGCACGTCGCGGACGGCTTCCAGGAGGATCTCCAGCATGTTCGTGAGGCGTTCGGTGGAGATATTCTGTTCGATCGCCTCATGCAGCTCCAGACGGATCTGCTGTAGTAATTGCCGGAGCATCATATCGAGCGCCACGCCCGCTTCTTCCATTCTGTGTACGACGTCGAGGATCGTCTTTTTATCCGACTGGCCGATCGCCTCCAGAAGCGCTTCGACGTATTCGTGACCGGATTCACCGATCCGTTCTTTGACGTGCTCCACGGCGATTTTCTCGATGCTCCTGAGCTGATCTAAGAGCGAGATGGCATCGCGCATGCCGCCCTGTGCATGGTGCGCGATGGCTCGAAGCGCTGCGCGGTCGATCGTGATTTTCTCCTGGTCAGCGATGTACTGCAGATGCCGGATGATGTCCTCCTCGCGGACATGACGGAACGGAAACCGCTGGCAACGTGACTGGATCGTGGCGGGGACTTTATGGAGTTCGGTGGTGGCGAGGATGAAGTACGCGTACGCGGGAGGTTCCTCCAGCGTTTTTAGGAGCGCGTTGAAAGCGCTCTTCGAGAGCATGTGCACTTCGTCGATGATGTAGACCTTGGCGCTCGCGACCACGGGCGAGAACTGGATCTTCTCGATCAAGTCCCGGATGTTATCCACTTGCGTGTAACTGGCCGCGTCGATCTCGAGGAGGTCTACGAGGCTCTCTTCCTCGACCGCTTTGATCACCTGTTTCTGGATCGTTTCATCCGTGAGCTCCTTCGTGAGGAGCATCTTTGCGAGGATCCGCGCGATCGAGGTCTTGCCCGTGCCGCGGGGCCCGCTGAAGAGGTACGCATGCGCCAGCTTCCGCTGAAGCACGGCGTTCTCAAGCGTCGTGACGATGTGATCCTGACCGACGACCTCCGCGAAGGTTTTCGGCCGGTATTTGCGATAGAGGGACATGAGAAGTACAGAATAGCATAAAAGGTGAATGACCCGGAAATGCGTTCCTAAGCGTTTTTCCTGCGAAATTCGAATTTGTTTCGGATTTCGACATTCGGATTTTGAATGTACCTGTTATCATTACTCTTATGAAATCCCGCCTTCTTCCTGTTTTACTCCTGCCTCTCCTCCTCGCCGCCTGCGTCGACATGACGGGACTCTCCGCCGAGTCCGTGAGGCCTCCGAAGGGGAATCCGAACGCGGTTGTCGTCGTGACGGAGTTTGCGGATCTCCAGTGCCCGGCATGCAAGACGGCTCATGCGACCATCACGGCGCCTCTCCTCGCGAAGTACGGGAACGTAATCCGGTTCGAGTACAAGCATTTCCCGCTCCGGATGCTCCACCCTCACGCGATGGTGGCGGCCATGGGTGCCGAATGTGCGGCGGATCAAGGGAAGTTCTGGGAGTTTGTGGAGAAAGCCTTCGCCAGTCAGGCGCAGATGTCGAAGGATCGCATCAAAACCTGGGCGGGGGAACTCATGCTCGACACCGAACTCTTCAATCGTTGTTTGAGTTCGGAAATCAAAGAAGATACCATCCTCGCCGATTACGAGGAGGGGAAGAACAAGGGAGTCGGCGGCACGCCGACGTTCTTCGTGAACGGACAGCCTGTCGAAACGGATCTCGCGAAGATCAGCGCCGCCGTCGAGGAGGCGGTCGCAGGGGCAATGCAGAGGCTGTAGGAGCCGTTTTTCCGCATACGTAGCCATTTTGTTGAAAGAAATGAGAGGTGTTGTATTGTTTCCACATGGATTTTCCGAAGTCGCAAATGGCGATTCTGGATGAAGGGATTGAGCGGAACCTCCAGGCGCGCGCTCAGAACGTCGCTTCGGTGCGGGCATTCGTCCACGATGCGATTCGCGCGACATGTTTTTTTAAGAAGAAAAAGAGTTCTGAACCGACGCAGAAGGTTCATCTGGGAGTAAAAAGCGACATTCAAAATGCTGTCTTGGAGTCTTTAGTCCAGCGATGGAGAAAACTTCCGTTCATGGCCCGGCACACGTTAGAACACGATCTTGCAGGGACAGAGCTTCACTTCATGCAACCTGTTTTCGCACGCATTGCAGCATTGATGAGGCGAAGTGCGGCGGAGAATATTCTGTCGACATTTGAACAGCCCATCATCGTTCGTGTGTCGGACAACGAGCCGCATCCTTCATCGGCTATCGGAACGGATTCTCTGGCGCCTCTCTCTGGCATTGCCGTGTCCCCCGGAATATCCGATCGTTGCAAGAATATGTTTCATCAGGCCTTTCGCCTTGCTCCGCTGCATCATGAACACAGTGCGGACTTGACCCAGGGTATTCATGCACTCTATGCATGCAAGGAACTGCAGCCTGGTGCGGCTCCCCTCCAACAATCGATGAGGCAAGCCGCATCAATGGATTGGACATCAGCGGAAGACAAAACACAATGTGAAAGCGACGTGCGTGCGCTTGCAAGAGAGGATCCCCACGTTTGGGCGGAACTTCTCGCCTATGCGCACACGCTCGAAGATACGGCCAAAAAACTCTTTCGGGCGATTCTGCCGGGGACGGCGGCGTGGAGGGGTCACGCGCAGAGAGACATGCCCAAGACTCCCGAGGATGTTCAACATGCCTTTGAAGAATTCCTGCACTATTTGGCACATGTCGCTGTCAGCATAGAGACGGCCATCGATGAGAGTCTCCAGGGAATTCCCGTTCGTTCGCCGGGTGTTCTGAGGCACGGCCGGAATACGATCGTGGGATCCGTCCATCAGGCATTGCTCCTGTCGCACATTCAGGCGACGTATCCGAAATTATTCTTCAATATTACGGATAAAGAGTGGGCAGAGACCGGAAGGAGAATGCGATACAGACAGAAGATGCTTCAGGTGATCGATGCCTGGAAGCCTTGCGTTCAAGGACTCGTGTTCTATGCCAACGCTTCTCCCGAAGGCGGAGCGGGAGTGTACGGGAAAACGCTTCAGCGGAGCCTCATGGGCATCGAAACGGTCGGACGACTGTCCGTGTATTCCCACTACGCCTGCTATCCCAAATTTAACGAAGCGTGCGATGTTCCTGTGATTGTGCCCGGTCCGGAAATCCATCATTTTTACGGGCGAACAAGACAAAAGGAAGAAGAGGATGAGAGCCGTTGGACGCATGTGCGGCCGGGATTGCCTCCGCAAGTGATTATGGCGCATCGCGTGCGGAAATCTTTTCCCGTGGAACTCTGGTTCGCGCATCCGAAGGCGAAGCCCAGCCCAGCGCACAGCGTCATCCCTCTGAGTGATGTGTTGCCCCCGGATGCGAGCTGCATCCGCTTTGCTGAGTGGCTGACGCACTACGGATCCCAGTGGCTTCGTTACTGCAATCAGGTGATGAAAATGGAGAAGATTCATCATGTGTTCCCGGAAATGGCTTCAAAAAATTCCGCGCTTCAGCTGTTTTCCGTCCCGAACGTCGCCGGCGAATCCTGTCCCGAGCACCTTCTGCTCCTGATGATGTCTGGGAAGGATGCGGCACTTCTGCCATCCGAAGCTCTGGGAGAAAAAACGGAACATCTGAGCAGGGAGATGATCGGAGAACTCAAAAAGGCCGTTCAGGATTTTGGATGGCCCGTGAACATGCCGGAGGATTCGGTTGCGGGCGTCATTGATTGCGTGTTCCGGGATGAGGTCGATGCAGCCCGAACGCGCTAAAATTTTTTTTTATTTACTCAACTGCGCAAATCCATGGATGCGTTCCAGTTCGGTATCCCAGAGAACGACTGTCCGGTATTTGGATGCGTCTTCCATTGCAGGAACCATTATCGCCTGAGCGCCGAAAGGGGATTCCAAGGGTCCGATGTCGATCACAGTTTCGTCCGGAAACGTCCCTTCGCGCGGATCCACCACCGTCGTCAGGAGGACGTGGACGGACGGCCCCGGGTTCGCTTCGAAGGTCGGCCCGAAATAGAGCGTGGAATCAACGAAGAGCGCCTCGCCTTTGGTTTCTTCCGTAATCGGCACGAAATTCCCCATCATCCCTTCGCGCTGCTTCGTGTTTGCAACTTTCGCTTTCGCCAGCGCGTTGCGCCTGGTGTCTTCGACGATTTCGGCTTTGTCCTCGTCTTTCAAAATAGGATCATCCTGAATATCGAGTTCCACCATCCGGTCGAGTAAGACATCGTAGTAGACTTCAGCGAAGAGGGGATTTTCGAGTCTCTGTTCCAGACTGATGCCGCTGCCCGGGGGCGTTCCTTTGCAGGCGACGAGGAGGAGCGGGAAAAGGAAGAGAGCTTTTTTCATAGGAAGAGATTGTAGCGAAGATGAGGAAGACACAAAAGACCCCCCTTCGTCCGCTCCTGCGGACTCCGGAGGGGCAGGTACAGAAGACACAGAGGAACGGCAAATAACTTTCTTCTGTGTCTTTCTCGTCCTCTGGGTCTTTTTCGTCCTTCGTGTCGTTCGTGTCCTTTCCCACCGTTAATATGATATCATATTAACAGGGTACATAAACAGCACCGCAGGAGCGGAGGAGGGTGTCTTCTCTTTCCTTAGTTCAACGACGGTTTTCTTGCCTGCTCATAGAGCGACAACCCCTTCTTCCGCGGCGGTCCCTGCATCGAGAAACCGTACCCTTCTTTTTCGAGGATCCGCATGTTCTTTTTGAGGACCGGTTGCACGTGATGGATCATCTCCTGGATGCGTTCGAAGGGGACATCTTTTTCCACGAACCGCGTCCAATACCACACCGCGCGGTTATGACGGTTATGATGGACGTAGGTCAAGAGTGCTCCGTTATCCGTGGTGCCGTCGATGTGGATGACCTGCGGGGATCTCGTGTCATTTCGAGAGCGGGCTGCGGGTTCTTTCGATGTGTCCGAAGTCATGTCGTTCACCGCGTAATCGTCCGGCTGACCGTGCTTCAGGTGATCGTACGTCTGCTCCTTTGCAATTTCTTTAAATTCCACATCTTTCTCATTGCTGCTGTAGTTTCTCTGGCGACACCACTCCCAGTTGTAGTACATGGTGCAGAGCGCCCACATCGTCTGGTAGTCATAGTGGAGCGCACGGATGAAGCGGTCTTTGATGGACGACGTCGGGATATTTCCGAGTGCGTGGCAGATCTCCTCGTTCGCATCCCTCGCTTTTTCCCATGACGACTGACTCGGGTTCTCGGATGGTTTTGAACCGCGATGCTCCCGCATATACTCCTTCATGGAATCCAGTTTTTCCTGGTGCTCCACCGTAGTGGCTCCGCTTTCTGCGCGCGCTATCAGTTCTTCCGTTTCCTCCCAATCTTTGACGTCGAGCGCGTGCCGGATTCTCAGGAAAATGTACGGTTCCTTGTCGATATCCCGGAAGCGGTTATTGGCTTCACTGACGTACGCCCGGCGGCGCTCGTAGTGCCAGTGCAAGAACACGTCGAGGTGGACGAAGTGGAACGTGCGCGGCGTGCCGTGTTTCTTTCGTTTCTCCTCCACGCCGTCAAAGTCCTCGCGAACTTTCGTCCAGTTCCGGATGAGTCCCCGGAGCGATTTCGCCTCGTTTCCGGTGACGAATTTCCTGATGACGTCCGGTTTCGCGGAGCTCCGGAAAATCTTCTTCATCCATTCGCCGACTTTCCATTCCGAGAGGACTTTGTCTTCCTTCGCGGCTTTCTCCAGCATGGATTTAGCTTCCTCGTAGAGGCTGGGATCCAATCCAGTTTCATTTTTGTAGTCGCCTTTTTCGAATGCCGCGATCGCGGCGAGCGCCGCATTGATCCGGTCGCGTTTGAAGAGATAGTGCGAATCCAGGAAACCGGCTGCGTTGAGAGGCTTCAATTCCGGCATGGCCTCGTCCGTGAGTCCGAGGTCCTTTTTCTTCTTCTCGACGGTCTTCAGATCCGAGCCGAGCTCGATCCAGTTTTCCACGTACTTCTTGAAGCGTTTCTTCACGAAATCCTTCTTCTTCATGTAGATGACGTTGTCGTCCTTCAGGCGATCCACCCAACGATCCACCCCCGACTGCGTGATGCCGCCGGAGGCTCTGGCTTTCAGGAGCAAATCCGTGAATTCGCGCTCCAAAGATCTGGCATCACTGATGATCTTCGGAATCATCCGGTGAAGATTGTCGCGAAGCGCTGCAAGTTTTTCTTGGTGACTCGTCATACCTACGAGTTCCAACGATGACTCCGAAAACACCATGTCGCGATACGCCCGGACGTCCGCCTGTCCAATAATGGTCGAGGACGCCGCGCGCTCCACGGCGGAGAGACAGCTCCGGCGGATTCTTTCCCGTTGCTCCAGCAGTTCACCCGGATCACGTCCGTGCTTTTCCTCCGTTTCCGGCGTCGAAAAATCCTCCGCAATGTTCTGGAGAGCCGTCATGTCCGCATTCTACTCCGGGGGGATGCCAGCGGTCCTCCATTTGTCGCATAAAATGATTGCTCAATTTTTTCTAGGAGGGGTGGCGCGCCACCCGCCTTCGCGCTTCGCGCTTCGGTGGGCAGGCCCGGCTTCGTTCTTTCAGAGCTACGGACGGGCAGGCGGGGGCGAAGAGGAAGTCTTGCGTTTGGAATCGCCAATCACCAAACACCAAGAGAGTTTCCAAGAGCACACATTCCAAGAGACAATAGATGTTTGAAACTTGATTCTCTCTTGGCGCTTGGCGATTCGGAGGTTTCTGTGTGAAGTCCGGGTACGCCAGCCTCCAGAAAAAATTTTGGGAGCGGAGTATGTATGCTAGGCTTTGTCCATGATTCTCTCTGATCGCGACATCAGGAAAGCCTTGGAATCCGGACGCGTGAAAATCGACGCGCCGCAGGCGGAAATGTTCATGCATATTCATGCCTCGTCCATGGATCTCCGACTCGGGAATGTGTTCAAGCTCTACGAGCACAGCAAATTCGCCGTCCTAGACCCCAAGCGTCCGGAATCATTTCAAGGAAATATGCGCACGATCACCGTGCCGGATAACGATCCCTTCATCGTGCAGCCCGGCGAATTCATTCTGGGCGTCACGAGGGAAACGGTGACGGTCCCGGACGACCTCGTCGTTCGTGTGGAAGGAAGAAGCTCGCTCGGACGCCTTGGCATCATCATCCACTCCACTGCCGGCTTCGTGGATCCCGGATTTTCGGGAACGATCACACTCGAAATCTCGAACTTGAACCGCATGCCCGTGGCGCTCTACCCCGGCATGCGCGTCTGCCAGCTGGCCTTTGAACAGATGAGCAGCCCCGCCGAGATGCCCTAAAACTTAAAACCCGGCAGCAAATATCAGGGACAGGTTCTTCCGGAGGAGAGCAGGCTGTCAAAGGATCCGGAGTTTGCTTCATAGAATCTGATCATCGGAGGCCAAGCTTTCACCTCAATGAAGGCCATTCGACTCTTCGAACTCTAAAGAATAGTCCCACTCCGCGGGGCACACTTCGCTTCGGAGTTCGCGCAAGGGTCAGGGTCTGGCTTGCCACGCGAAGCTCATACTACTACAACATGGCTTGCCGCCCCACTTCGCCAAGGCTACGCGGGGCACACTCCGCAGCGATATTTTTCTTCGAAGTGTAGCCTGCCACGCGAAGCTCTCCGAAGGAGGGCGGAGTGTGGTGGGGGCTGCTGCGCGAA
>JBBTTQ010000116.1:0-2096 GCA_038064175.1 Patescibacteria group bacterium | reverse complement strand
ACACACATTGAATTCCATTGACTTCGTCTTCAGTCTCGAACCGACGTTCGTGGCGCGCGCCTTCTCCGGCAACATCCCGCATCTCACGCAGGTTCTGAAAGCGGCGATTCTGCATCAGAAGCACGGC
This sequence comes from Patescibacteria group bacterium, assembly GCA_038064175.1. Lineage (GTDB taxonomy): Bacteria > Patescibacteriota > Gracilibacteria > Peribacterales > Peribacteraceae > 2-02-FULL-52-16. The sequence continues at coordinate 1,969 of JBBTTQ010000116.1, read as the reverse complement.
TTTGCGTTCGTCGACGTACTCCAGGCATGTCCCACCTATAACGATTTCGCCACCCACGACTATCTCCTTGGGCGCTGCTACGATGCCAATGCGAAGGGCTATCAACCGAATGACATCAAAAAAGCCCGCGCATTGGCGATGGATACAAGTAAGAAGATCGCGTGCGGCATTCTCTACGAGCGAAAAGACGTGCCAAACTTCTACGATCGCCTGAAGCCGCGACAGGGGAAGAAGACGATTCCCGTGGAGGAGGTCGAGATCACGGACGTGAGCTCTCTTATGAAAGAGTTGCAGTAGAAGTCCCTAAGAAATAAATCGCAAAGAAATGTACACATAACAAATACCAATGCTCGAGCGTTGAAGCTTGGTGCTTGGTATTTTCTTTGCTGTTTGTTTCTTCGGTACTTTGCAATTAGGAAAACAATGCCTTTAGGAATGCCCGTGCTGAAAGGAAGGGGTGCTTCAGTGCCAGCGATGTGAGCGACCCCGATTCCTTCCCGCCCGGAACTTTTTTCCCGGCCTTCAGGCGCGTCAAAAATTTCCTCGCCATGGATTCCATAGACCGGTTCCGGGCTTGGATGGCTTCGACCCTCAGTTCCCCCTTAGGAAGCATGGTAATCAACCGTTCGAAGCAGTGGAGGCGATCGTAGATGCCCGCCCCGGAGGCCTCATTTTGGGCGCTTGCGGCCGCGGCATGGACGCGGAACGCTCCGCTCGATGATTCCATGGCGAAATACACGTCGCCCAGGAGCAGACACCGGAGCCAGTATTCCTCGTCCAAAAACTGCGGCATGTCCTCGGCGAAGGGGCCGGCTTTCATCTGCAGGGATCTCCGGATCATCACAAAACTCGGTTCTCCGATCAGGTTCGGGTGCAATTCGCGTTGGATCCACATCCGGAGGAATTCCCGTCCGTCATTTTTCCCTTCCTTCAAGATTTTTTTCCTCGTTTCCTGCAGCACCTCGTACATATTTTGCGAAGGCGGCTCGTCTTCATACTGATAGGTATGTTCCATCGAAACGATTCCGATCCGTTCATCCTTTACTAAGGGATCGATGGCGCGCGCCAGATATTCCGGCTCCCACAGATCATCCTGAAATAAGTACTGGATGTACGGCGCGACACCGTGCTTCAGGCACGCATTCCAGTTGCCGCCGATGCCGAGGCGCTCGGGGCTGCGTGAAAACTCGAAACGAGGATCGGAAAGGTATGGCTCCACGATCGCGCGGACGTCTTTTTTGGAACAGTCATCATGGATGAGGACCATCCACCGCTTCTCGGTCTGAGCTTGGATGCAATTGAGTGCCGCCTTCAAATGCTCGGGCTTCGGCTCATACGTCGGGACGTAGATATTCACGAGGGTGTCCATGAAAGGATTATATCTGAGATATTGTCTATGGGTTGCGGATTTATCCCACGGGACTACAGTCCCTCTGGGCCTACGGCGGGTTTACGAGATCAATCCGAAACACGTACAGTCGTAAATCCGTAAACTATGTATATGCGAATCGACATTCTGACGCTCTTTCCGGCGATATTTCAGGGGCCTCTCACGGAGAGCATCCTCGACCGAGCGCGGGAGAAGAAACTGCTCGATATCGGCTTTCATGACCTCCGTTCGTTTGGGCTCGGACAATACCATCAGATCGACGACAGTCCGTACGGAGGCGGCGCCGGAATGGTGATGCGGGCCGACGTTCTCGTTCCGGCTATCGAGGCGGTTGCCCTCACCTCCGACCCCTCTCCCAGGCGCGGGAGAGGGAAGATGCCGCACAGAGTTTATTTTTCGCCGCGCGGGAAAAAACTTACACAAGAACGTGTCGAGGAGCTTGCCAGGATGAATTGGTTGCTGCTCCTTTGCGGACACTATGAAGGAGTCGACCAACGCGTGATCGACGGTTGGATCGACGAGGAAATCTCCATCGGCGATTACGTCTTAACCGGCGGCGAACTCCCTGCGATGGTTCTG
>JBBTTQ010000115.1:0-11439 GCA_038064175.1 Patescibacteria group bacterium | reverse complement strand
GCGATTTGCATGAAAAAATTCTCATACTTTTTTGCGAGAGACTCGAACATGTCTGCCCAAAAGAGATCCTCTTCGGATCGAACTCCGTAGATCAAGTCGATGCGTTGCTTGAGTGCTGGAAGCAGAGTCAGAAGCTGAGATCTGTACGGAACGACGCCCGTGCTGGTGCCGATCATGAGGATGTCTTTTTCGAGTTTTGGGTCGAGGATGAAGCGACCGAACGGCCCCTGCATGCGCGCCGTCATTCCCGATTTTAAACGTTCCTCGATCCACCTGCTCGCGCGACCGCCGGGCTTGAGTTTCATGGCGAAAAGCAACTCGGATTCATCGGGCGATGAGGCGATGGAGAATGCGCGCGTTTGCATATCGCCCGGGTTTTCCAGATGAGGAACATCAAACAAAACATACTGACCGGCTAAGAAGTCGAAGCCCGCAGGTTTTTCAAAAACAATTTCGTAAATATCCCTCGCGATTCGCTCGTTTCGTTTGCAGGCGACGATGTGGGAGAGGACGGGCATGGGGATAGTGTACGAGTTTCGAGTTGCGAGTTTGAGGTTTGGCAGGTAGCGCAGCAGAACTCGAAGCCCGTAACCCGTCACTTGCAGACGATCAGATTGTGGGTAACCGAATTTCGCCTTTTTCTATCATTTCAAGGGCACTCGGGTACCATTTTTTCTCCAGTGCCTGTACACGGGCTTTGAGAGTTTCCACCGTGTCTGATGGAAGAACAGAACAACTTTTTTGTACAAGTATTTCCCCTTCATCCAGGGCTTCGTTGATAATATGAATAGTCATTCCGGATTCCGTTTCCTTCACTTTCAGGACTTCCTCATGCGCATGAAGTCCGGGGTGGAGCGGCAGGAGGGAAGGGTGCACATTGAGGATCCGATTCTTCCATTGCTGAACGAACCATGGCGAGAGGAGGTAGAGCCAGCCGATCGCTGCGATGATGTCGGCATTTCCGAGCGCTCGCACTGCCGCATCCAGACGCTTGTCATATTCTTCGCGCGACTCATCCTTTTTCTTCAGAACGATCTTCACGGGAAGTTTCGCATCCCGCGCTTTTTCTACGCAGCCCCTCTTCTCGTTATCCGACACAAGCCCAAGGCACTTCGCCGTGAGCGAGCCGTCCGCGATTCTGTCGAGGATCGCCTGGAATGTCGTGCCACGGGAGGAAGATAGAACGACAAATTTCATACGTGGAGAAGATTACCACTCACCCTCACCCTACCCTCTCCCGTCGAGGGAGAGGGGACTCCTATTTCCGATATCCCAAGGTATGAAGCAATTTTTGAAAGAACCCAACCTGAAGAATTCATGACTTGAGAATTCGAAAACCTCAGGATATGAAACCATTCTTCACACAGATGGGCTTCTCTTTGAGCGTCTTTCTTCTTGCGCAGAAAATGCGCTTGTCCATCAAGCTCAATTATCAATCTTTTATCAAAGCAACAGAAATCAGCGACATATTGGTCAATGGGTACTTGTCTTCGAAACTTGAGTCCGTGAAATCTTCTGTCGCGTAATTTGGACCACAAAAATGCCTCGGGTTTGGTTTGCTTTCTGCGCAGTGATCGCGCCCTTCCTGAAGCCATGGTCGAATATTATCACACGACGAGCAATATTTCGTCCCCTCTCCCCGTAGCGGGAGAGGGACAGGGTGAGGGGGGGGCGGCCTTTTTAATCAAAAAGATCTTTCTCGGATTCAATTCCCGGCGCCCAGCCGCAGAAACTTGAAGGGGGGATTCCATGTTCGCGAATGATCGCCGCAGGCACACTTTGCTCCGCATTGCCCATCACCGCATTGGCGGCCGTTGCCAGTTGATCGGCGACCGCTTCGACGGTGATCCCGAGCGGTTTTCCGAAGAGATCTTTTTCCCCTTTCTGCGATGAGTGGGGATCGAGCCCCGCGACTGCCAATGCAAAAGCCGTGACCCCCAGGCGACGCGGGTGGCAGCAGGAGTCGGTGAGGACGACGGCGACGGAGGACGAGAATGACGAGAAGGACACAAAGGAATTTTTCTTCTGTGTCGTCTGTGTCTTCTGCGTCTTTCTCGTCCTGATTGCCGCGATCAATTCCTTTCTCAGCTTCTGCACGCTCGTAACGGGTTCCTTCGGCCATCCGACTGCAAAGCCCCGGGGAGCATTGCTCTCATCGAGCCCGGCATTTGCCGTGAGGATGGTTCCTTCCGGAAATCCATCCGGCTTCACTTCGGTCAGAACGGCGCCGGGCACGGCGTTCAGAATTTTTCCGTTCAGCCGGCCGAGTTCCTCGAGCACCGCCTGCATGAAGAGAGGAGATCTTCCTGTTTTCTTCGCAAGCGACAAGGCTTCCCCGCTCACCGTGAGCGAGCTCAAGTCGACGAAATTTCCTTCCACGGTCGAAACCGCCTTCGATGAAACGACGACGATGTCTCCCGGCTCCAGATGACCGGAGATCGCTTCGGCGAGATTGGAGCCGGGTTTCAGAAGCGGGGTTATAAGAGGAAGTATGAGCATACGAACGGTTTATGGGTTATGAGTCTACGAGTTAACTCGTAAACCCGAAACCCGTAACTCGCAACAAATCACCAGACTTTCACCCTCGCATCTTTCACGAGCAGCACGTCCCTCTCGACCCGATCGGATGTGAGATCCACTTTGACGAGGCGGATTTTGAGCGCGGACGGCGAAGGATTCACCGCGGTGAGCGCGGAGGGCACCAGTTCCATGCGATACGAAACCGTTGCGTCCGCGGGGATAGTCCATCTCGTGAATCCGAACGCGGGAGGATCGGCGATGATGTCCGAAAGCGCCCGGCCACGCACTTCGCGCAGGATCCACTCTTGCGGGATGCTGACATGCGCCGCATCCATTCCATCGTGTCTGATCTCCATGATCGCTCCGTTGCCGTCGCCGAACGCAAGTGCGAGGGAGAGCGTGAGAGGAACACTATGTTCGACGGCGATCTCCGTCGGTGAACCCTGTGCGGAAAGACTCGAAAGGAGGGATCTCGATTGCGCCAGAAAAAGAAGGAGCAACGCGAACGCCGCAAGGAGGGAAAAGATTCCGTGAACGGCGAAGGAGTTCGTGGCTCGCTTCATGGAAGTATGGTAGCACCCTGAGGATTACTATTTATAGAGGGTATTGCAAGAACCGAATCGCCCCGCCTGGCTCAGAAGACACAGTCGGACGACAGTTTCCCGCCCTCTCCGCATGACTCCACGCGGTGAGCGCTTTACACTTCCTCCCCACATTTTGACGTTGATCCTTGGTGTTTCATGGTTCGGTTATTTTTCATCTGTATTCCTTCTTGTCAGCATGATTTGGTGGTACACTTCGTGCAATGGAACTGGATCCTCATACTCTGCAACTCATCATTGAGCGTATCGAGCAGCAAATGCGATGTCCGCAGTGCGGGAAGAAAATTCCGGTGGATTTGACGTCGGTTCGGATGGCGGGGGACGACTTCATGCTGTTGCAGCTCAAGTGCGAGACGTGCGACGCCTTCATCGTTCTCCATGCCTCGCTCCAGGGCGCCGAGCATCTCGGCGTTGCGGACGAGACTCTCAAGATGGAGAACGTCTCTTCCTCACTGAACCTGAAAGAGAACGAAGTAAAAATGCTTCAAAGCGCCCTCGAGAAGTCCGGCGGTTCCTTCGAAGAACTCTTCAAACAGTTCGGGAGTTCGGGTCCGGGGAGCACGGGAGGTTCGGAAAGCCAAGGAAGGGACAGGAGGAAGACAGACATCGTGTAGTTTCTGGTTTAAATCCGAAACCAGAAACCAGAAACCCGCAAACCCCTGACCATTCCTTTCCAAATTAACTTGCAAGCGATACTAATGCCTTTATAATGGCTCCACATTTCCGAAGTTTTTCCCCTGGTTCAGACGATCAGTGCGGACGAGCTGCGGAGTTTCGTGCATTCATGAGAGGAAAACCGTAGGTTTTCCTCTCATGGGCTCTCCTTTCCCTTCAGCGGTGTGGCTCCAGCGCGGGGCCCGCGAGACCCGCGCTTCGCCACGAATCATCCGTAACCAGCAACAAGGAACCAGCAACGAATTCCAGTCCTAGCTCTAACCCTAACCCTCGTTCTATGCCCGCCCCCCACTCTCCCAAATCCGCCGCCACGGACTCGTTCGACGCCGTCGCGCTCTCGGTCGCGAGCTCCGAAGACATGCTTTCGTGGTCCAGGGGCGAAGTGACGAAGGCCGAGACCGTGAATTACCGGACGCAGCGCGCGGAGCCGGACGGGCTTTTCTGCGAACGAATTTTCGGACCGACGAAGAACTTCCAGTGTTTCTGCGGCAAATACAAGGGAGTGCGTTACGCCGGAGTCATTTGCGAGAAGTGCGGTGTCGAAGTGACGCGCAGTATCGTCCGCCGCGAGCGGATGGGTCACATCAACCTGGCCGTTCCCGTCACCCATATCTGGTTCCTCCGGAGTTCCCCTTCCCGCATCGGCCTCCTCCTGGATCTCCCGATAAAGACCCTCGAACAGATCGTCTACTTCGCCGCTTACATCGTCATTACGACGGATGACGCCGCGAAGAAAGAATCGGAGAAGGAAATCGAGAGCAGCATGGAAGCCCGCAAGAATCAGGTGAAGCGCGAATACGACGAGGCGAAGAAGAAATTGCAGGAGAGCAAAGCGCAGCGCGCGCAATTGGACGCGCTCGACGCCGAGATCGCGGACAAACTGGACTCTCTGAAGCAGAACCAGAAGGACGCGCTCGATGATCTCAAAAACCTTCGGACTGGTTCCGTACTCTCGGAGCTCAAGTTCCGAGAGATGAATATGAAATTCGGTCACGTGTTCAGGGCCGGCACCGGAGCCGAGTCGCTTCGGGAAATCATCATGAACGTCGATCTCCCGACCCTGCTCGTCGACCTCCAGAAGGAACGCGAGCAATCGAGCGGCCAGAAGCTCAAGAAAATCATGAAGCGCATCAAGTTGACAAGTGCGCTCATGCAGGCGGGGATCAAGCCGGAGTGGACCATCCTCACGCGTCTTCCGATCATTCCGCCCGATCTGCGCCCGATGGTGCAGCTCGATGGCGGCCGCTTTGCGACATCCGACTTGAACGATCTCTACCGCCGCGTCATCAACCGCAACAATCGTCTGAAGAAACTGATGAGCATCGGCGCCCCGGAGGTCATCTGCCGAAACGAAAAGCGCATGCTCCAGGAATCGGTCGATACGCTGCTCAATAACTCCGCGCGCTCCGTGAAGACGCTCTTTACCGCAGGCGACCGCAGGAAACTCCGTTCGCTCTCGGATATGCTCAAGGGAAAGCAGGGGCGCTTCCGTCAGAACCTTCTCGGGAAACGCGTCGACTACTCGGGGCGCTCGGTGATCGTCGTCGGCCCGCACCTCCGGCTCAATCAATGCGGACTTCCGAAGGAAATGGCGATGAAACTCTTCAAGCCGTTCGTCATCGGCAAAATCCTCCGCGGCGAACTGGCGCATAACGTGAAGGCCGCCGAGCGTCTGGTGCAGGATGGCGCCAGGGAGGTTTGGGACATTCTCGAGGAAGTGATCCAAGACAAATACGTGCTCTTGAACCGCGCTCCGACGCTCCATCGTCTCGGCATTCAGGCGTTCCGCCCGCAGCTGATCGAAGGTCTCGCGATCCAATTGCACCCGCTCGTCTGCGCCGCTTTCAACGCCGACTTCGACGGTGACCAGATGGCCGTCCACGTGCCGCTCTCCGAAAGGGCGCAGACGGAAGCCCGTGAGCTCATGTCCGCATCCAATAACGTGCTGAAGCCCTCCGCCGGCGAACCGATCATCAACCCAGCCCAGGACATGGTGCTGGGGTGCTACTTCCTGACGCAGGTGCACAGTGGCAGGAAAGGCGAAGCAATGATCTTCAGCAGTCCCGAGGAGGCGTACCTTGCGTACGATCATCGCGTCATCGATCTGCAAGCGAAGATCAAAGTGCGTATCAGGAACGACGAAGGTGAAGCCGGCATGATCGAGACCTCGGTCGGTCGCCTCAAGTTCCAGGACATTGTTCCGAAGGGACTCGGCATCGTGAATGAAACCATGAGGAAGAAATCCCTCTCGGATCTGATCGCACGAGCCCTCGATCTTGTCGGCCGCGAGGAGACCGTGGCCTTCGCCGACCGCATCAAGGATATCGGCTTTGAGTACGCCACGATTTCCGGCATTTCTATTGCGGCTTCGGACATCATCATCCCCGAAGAGCGTCAGCAGCTCCTGGACGAAGCCAACGAGAAAATCCGCAAGATCAACAACTTCTACTGGAAAGGACTCGTGACGGCTGACGAACGGTACAACCATGCCATTCGCATCTGGTCGGAGACGAAGAATGAAGTGACGAGCGTTATGATCCGGGCGTTCCAGGCGCACGAATTGAACGACGTTACCTACGTCATTGATTCGGGCGCCAGAGGCAACTGGGGACAAGTCACGCAGCTGGCTGGCATGAAGGGGCTCGTGGCGAACCCGTCCGGGCGCACGATCGAGCTCCCGGTCCAATCCAACCTGAAGGGAGGATTCAACGTTCTCGAGTACTTCATCGCCACGCACGGCGGACGCAAAGGGAAATCCGACACCGCCCTCAAAACCGCGGAAGCGGGGTACCTGACGCGCCGCCTCGTCGATGCGGTCCAGGACATCATCATCCGCGAGGAGGATTGCGGATCGAAAGATGGTCACCAGATCACCCGCAGCGACAGTGAAAGCATCGGTGAGAAGTTCGAAGCCCGCATTTTTGGACGCTTGCTGGCGGAGAATCTCACGATCGACGGCGAGACGGTCGCCCGGCGCGATCAGGAGATCGATAATGCGCTCCTCATTGAAATGAAAAATCGCGGCGTTAGCGAGGCGACCGTACGTTCGGTCATGACGTGCAAGACCAGAGGCGGCATCTGCATGAAGTGCTACGGGCGCGATCTTTCCGACAATAAGCTGGTCAAAATCGGAACGCCGGTCGGCATCATCGCCGCCCAATCCATCGGTGAACCGGGAACGCAGCACACCATGAGAACCTTCCACATGGGAGGCGTCGCAGAAGGAGCAGACATCACGCAGGGTCTCACCCGCGTCGAAGAACTCTTCGAGGCCCGGTCGCCCCGGACGCCCGCAACGCTTTCGGTCATCGCCGGTCGGGTGAAAGTCACCCACCAGGCAGGCAAGGCGATCGTGACCATTACCGCGGAAGAGCCGGGGGAAGACAGTTACGTATTGCCGCCTCATTACGAAGTCGTCGTGAAGAAGGGGCAGGTGGTGAAGGAGCGCATGGTTATCGCGCGCTCGCTCACGGACAAGTCGACGATCAAGGCCACCATCCCGGGCAAGGTATCCGATACGAGTTCGAGCTTCGTGAAAGTCCGTCACGACACGGCCCAGGAACGCGTCCATGAACTCGGGGGCCGCGAATCCTTGCTCGTGAAGACCGGTATGCAGGTGGAACCGGGGGAGGCCCTGAACGTCGGTCACTACAATTTGCAGGAACTCCTCGAGAAGCGCGGTCCGTACGCCGTCCAGAGCTACATCGTCCACGACGTGCAGCACATCTACGCCTCGCAAGGGCAGACCATCAACGACAAACACCTGGAGATCATCGTGAAGAAGATGTTCAGCAAAGTCCGCATCATCGACGCCGGCGAGACGAAATTCCTGCCGGGGGAAACCGCCGACCTCGGCGAAGTGCAGTACGAAAATGAGCGTCTCCAGAAAGAAAAAGGGAAGGGCGCCAAGTTCGCAACGTACGAGCAGCTCCTCCTCGGCATCACGCGCGTGGCGCTCGCCACCGACAGCTGGCTGGCCGGCGCTTCCTTCCAGGAGACCATCCGCGTGCTCGTCGAGGCCGCTACCACCCGCAGGATCGATATGCTCCAGGGGCTCAAGGAGAACGTCATCATTGGACGTCTGATCCCGACGGGGGAGGTGTACCGAAAGCGGTATCTGTCCCTTCCGGAAGATGATGCTCCGACTGAATAGTTTCGGGTTTCGAGTTTCAGGGTTACGGGTCCAACCCGAAACCCGCAACCCGAAACCATAAACCTCCCGTAATCACCCTTTACTCCCGCTCTCAAGAGCCCTAAAATCCTCGTCCATGCCCACGATCTCCCAACTTATTCGAAAGCCCCGTAAGCAGAAGCGCCGCAAGTCCAAGGTGCCGGCGCTGCGCACGACGTGGAATTCCCTCAACATGCGCGATGTGCCGCTCCGGAAGGGTGCGCCCTTCAAGCGCGGAGTCTGCATCAAGGTCACGACCATGACGCCGAAGAAACCGAACTCGGCTCTGCGGAAGATCGCCCGCGTGCGGCTCACAAACGGTCACGAAGTGAAGGCTTACATCATGGGGGAAGGGCATAACCTCCAGGAGCACTCGGTGGTTCTCGTCCGCGGCGGCCGCGTGAAAGATCTCCCGGGCGTGCGCTATCACATCATCCGCGGCATTCTCGACACCGAAGGCGTGCGCGATCGCAGACAAGGACGATCGCGATATGGCGCCAAGAAGCCCAAGGCCGCATAACGTTTCTGGTTACTTGTTCGCTCGTTCCTCGTTACCTTCCTAAATTCCCATCCCCCCAGACTCATAGAAGCAATGATCCAACCAGCAACCCGTAACGAGTAAACGAGTAACAAATCATTTATCTTCCGTTCTCTCCTCTATGGCACGTCCAGTGAAGCAATACATCCCGCAGGGTTCAGATCCTCTCATCGAGAAGTTCGTGTGCTGCCTCATGAAAAAGGGCAAGAAATCCACGGCGCGCAAAATTTTCGGCGACGCGATGGAGGTCATCAAGACCCGGACGAAAGATCCGCCCATGGAGATCTTCTCCAAGGCGCTTCTGAACGTGACGCCGCTCGTGGAAGTGCGCCCCAAGCGCGTCGCAGGCTCCGTGTATCAGGTGCCGGTGGAAGTGAATCCCAAGCGTCAGCAGGCGCTTAGCATCCGATGGATTTTGAACGCCGCACGGGAGCGCAAGGGGATCCCCATGGCGCAGAAACTTGCCCTCGAACTGCTCGACGCTTCGACGGATCAGGGCGCCGCCATCAAGAAGAAACAGGATGTCCTCAAAATGGCGCAGGCGAACAAGGCCTTCGCGCACCTAGCCAGACAAAGTTGATTGTATGAATCATCCCGTTCCAACTGTCGGCACGATTCCGGAATCCTTTGCTGAACTTGGCGCGGAAATGAGGCAGCTTCAAGACAGGAAATTCAAAACACCTGTCGAAGATTCACGGCAGCGATTTCTTTGTTCTGTGGAAGATCTCGTGCTCGATGGAGGAATACCGTACGAGGGACTTCTTCAGCTGAACCAGAACGTACACTAAAAACAGACCAAAACCCGCATTGCATGCCTTTCACTTTATCCCTATACTTTTGCGCGCTTTGGGATGCAAATGCATCCATTCACTTGGGTGCTTCTTTTTTTCTAACTTCAGCACTTCCAAGTCCTAACCCTCACTCCAGCCATCATCATGGATTTAAAGAATGTTCGCAACATCGGGATTATCGCCCACATCGATGCTGGCAAAACCACGACCTCCGAGCGCATCCTCTTCTACAGCGGACGCGTCCACAAAATCGGCGAAGTACACGAGGGGGCGGCGACTATGGACTGGATGGAACAGGAACGCGAGCGCGGCATCACGATCACGTCCGCAGCGACCCAGACGCACTGGAAGGCGCCGTTCATCGATGGCGTAGAAATCGAAGCGATCATCAACCTGATCGACACCCCGGGGCACGTGGATTTCACCGCCGAAGTGGAGCGCAGTCTCCGCGTCCTCGATGGCGGCGTTGTCGTCTTTGACGGATCGCAGGGGGTGGAGCCGCAGAGCGAAACCGTCTGGCGCCAGGCGGATAAGTACCATGTTCCGCGCATCGCCTTCGTGAACAAAATGGACAAGACCGGAGGGGATTTCTACATGTCCCTCGACAGCATCTTTGACCGCCTCAGCAAGAACGCGGTCGCGATCCAGCTTCCCATCGGCGCCGAGAGCGAGTTCACGGGAATCATCGATATCGTTGACCAGAAGGCCTATATGTTTGAAGGAGTGCACGGCGAGAAGCGCGTGGAGATCCCTATTCCGGAGGACATGCGAAACCAGGTGATCGAATACCGGTCACAATTGATGGAAAAAGTCGCTGAGAATGCGGGTGAGGATTTGATGGATGCGTACTTACAGAATGGTGCCCTCACGGACGATCAAATTCGTCGAGGACTCAGGATCGCGACGGTTGCAAACAAGATTTACCCAGTGCTCTGCGGTTCGTCGCTGCAGAACATGGGCGTCCAGCTGGTGCTCGACGCGGTCGTTCGCTACCTGCCATCGCCGCTTGATATTCCTCCGGTTAAAGGCCTGAATCCTCATGGTCATGGGGAAGAAATCCGAAAAGCGGATAACAACGAACCGATGTCGGCTCTCGCATTCAAGATCGCGGCTGACCCCTTCGTCGGAAAACTCACCTTCATCCGCGTTTATTCGGGGGTGCTGACATCAGGAAGCTACGTCTACAATGCCCGCACGGGCAATAAAGAGCGCATCGGGCGCATCGTCCGCCTCCACGCGAACTCCCGGCAGGAAATCTCTGAGATCGAAGCCGGCGACATCGGGGCCGCCATCGGTCTCAAGGAGACCCGCACCGGCGATACTATCTGTGACGACAACAAGCCTGTTGAGCTCGAATCCATCACGTTCGCGGAACCGGTCATTTCGATCGCCGTGGAGCCGAAGACCAAAGCCGACCAGGAGAAGATGGGGATCGCCCTGCAGCGTCTCGTGGAAGAGGATCCCACGCTCCGGGTGCGATCGGACGAGGAGACTGGACAGACGATTCTCTCCGGCATGTGTTAGCTCCACCTCGACATCATCATCGACCGCATGAGGCGCGAGTTTAAGGTCGAGAGCAACGTCGGCACGCCTCAGGTCGCGTATCGCGAAACCATCCAGAAGGAGATCGAACACGAGGAGAAGTACATCAAGCAGTCCGGTGGCCGCGGTCAGTACGGCCACGTCGTCTTTACCCTCTACCCGCAGGAACCGGGCAAGGGCTATGAATTCGTGAACAGCGTCGTTTCCGGTCGCATTCCCCGGGAATTCATCACGCCGTGCGACAAGGGGTTCCAGGAAGGCATGAGTCGAGGCATCCTCGCGGGCTACCCCGTCGTGGATGTGAAGGTGGATCTCACCGATGGCAGTTCTCACGACGTCGACTCCTCCGAAATGGCCTTCAAACTGGCAGCCAGTATCGGCTTCCAGGCGGCTGCGAGGAAAGCGGATCCCGTGATTCTGGAGCCGATCATGAAGGTCGAGGTCGTGACCCCCGAGCAGTTCTTCGGCGATATCATGGGTGACATCAACTCCCGCCGCGGCACGATCCTTGAGACCAGCGACCGCGGCACCGCCAAGGTCATTGCCGCTCAGGTGCCGCTCTCCGAAATGTTCGGGTACGCCACGGACATGCGTTCCATG
>JBBTTQ010000114.1:0-7437 GCA_038064175.1 Patescibacteria group bacterium | reverse complement strand
TCGGAACTCTTTTCTGTTGCTTCAGGATATGCTGATTTATAGTTGGTTATCTATACAATCGGTTCCAATGGCTTCCTCCGACCTCCTCACAAAAAAAACTGCAGGGCAGGAACGTTCCTGTCCTGCGGTTCGGAGAATCGCCTATGGACGTAATTGCCTGAGGGTTTCGCGCGCTATTTCCCTCTCGTTCCACGGGATTTGTCCTTCGTTCACCCACATGGTCGTGTCGCTTCCCTTGGCGCAGAGAATAACGCTGTCGCCGGGACATGCTTTCGAAAAAATGAATTTGATGGCATCCATACGATCAAAAATCTGATGCGCTTCCGTGCGTGATTGATCGATTCCAGACCAGACTTCATCGATAATCTTCTGCGGGTCTTCCGTGTAGGGATCTTCGTTCGTGACGACCACGACATCGGCAAGTTCGCTGCATATTTTTCCGACAAGCGGCCTCTTCTCTCGCATGCGATCGCCGCAACTCCCGGTAAGAACGAGAATTCGTTTACCTTGCGGCGTCAGCGCCCGCAGTGCTTTCAACGTTTTTTCATAGGCGACGGGGGTCACCGTGAAATCGACGAAGACGGAGAATGGCTGTCCTTCGTCAATCTTCTCCATCCGACCGGGAACGCCTGGAAAATCGCGAAGAGCGTCCGTCGCTTTTGCAAAATCAATGCCAAGGCCAACCGCGCATCCGACAGCGCACATTGCGTTCTCAAGATTGAATGCTCCCGGAATTTTCAACTGCAGGGGACGGATGTGTTCCCGCCCTTCAGCCTGCACATGTAAAATCGCCTCAGCACCTGCAGGCAGTTCGAACATATGGGTAATCCAGAGTTGCGTTCCCTCAGAGCTTTGGGGGGCATGCAGGGAATAAGTCACGGTCTTTTTTGATGGAATGCCGCGATAGAGACCGTACGATCCGTCATCCGCATTCAGAACTTTAATTCCTCGACCGTCGAGCATCCTGAAGAGAATTCCTTTGTCTCTGCGGTACCGGTCCATCGTGCCGTGGTAGTCGAGATGTTCGAGAGATGTATTCGTGATTGCGGCAACGCTCGGCCAGGTAAAGAGCGTTCGTCCCTGGAGGAGGCCGTGCGAGGAACATTCGAGGACTGCGTGCGTACACTTGTGCCTTCGGAGCGTGCGAAGAAATCTCTGGACGGTCGAAGGAGAAGGCGAAGTCTTCTGCGTCGGATTCCACTGCACGTCGTCGTTGATCTGGAAAAATGCCGTGGAGAGAGCTCCTGCGGCGATTCCTTGACTTCGAAGAATATGCATGACCATTCCGACGGTGGTGGTTTTGCCGTCGGTGCCCGTAATGCCGATCACGGTCAATTTCCGTGCGGGGAACCCATATTGGAGGGCCGCTTTCAGGGCACGAAGACGATGCACGCTCAGGCGCAGCGGGTTTCTATGGGAGAGAAGTTTCTTCAGCTGTCCGATCATAAGGAGGTAATCGTTCACCACCCCTTTCAGCGTACGAAACTCTGTCCATCTGCCACCTTTTGTCCGGCGACAAAAGGTGGCGCCAAAACCCCGCACAAATTGCGGGGCAACGCTCCTCCACCCGGCCATGTATCTCCCTGCCTGCCGGCAGGCAGGCTCGTCGCCGCCTCCAGGGATTCGGCGACGACTCGTCGACGATGCGGGCGGGGCCTTCCCCTTCACCCCCCGTGGCGCGCATCCCCCCTCGCAGTTTCCCCCACGCAGGGGCAGTGAGCGATTGCATAGAGAGGAATCCGATACCGACAGGATAGCACGCGCATCGACGATGTCTGTACGCATCTGTTCTACGAGCGCCTCCGGCCCGGGAAAATCCTGCACGTCGCGCAGTTTCATGATCACTTCAATTTCAACATGCGTCGGAGGGTTCAAGATCGCGGCATCGATGATATGAATTTCACAGGAAGCGGAATCCTGAAAGACGGGGCGGGGTCCAAAATGCATGACGCCGGGAAAAATTTTCCCTTCAACGTTGACAAAGCATGCGTAAATTCCATCCGACAAACCTTGAGGCGCCGCTGTCCTTTCGAAGTTGAGCGTCGGAACTTCAAGTTTTTTTCCGCGCCCGGAACCGCGGACGACTGGGGCCTTAAAGTGGAGTGTCTGCGTCGACATCCGCTCCCAAGGCTACGCGAAGATTTTGGAGACGGGAAGCCGTGTCCGTTCTTTCGGGAATTCCGTCATGGATCTCGGGTCGATGCCCGGAAGGAATAGGGAAGCGAAGAGCATGTGCCGCGGCTTTGCCTCCGAGTTGTATCGTCGTTCCCAGCAATCGGAGAATTTTGGAGGAGGTGTATCCAATGATATTACCAATTGCGAGTGTCGCGATTCGAAGCGGTTCTTTCACCATATTGATGGCGAGGTCCACCCCTGCGTCGACCGTATTCCCGACAAAACCCTTCCTGTCCTCATACGGACGAATCTGAATCAGATTCTTCGCCGATTGTTTCACTTCCTTGCCAAGCCAGGAGGGAATCTGTTCTATGCCCATAGATGTATTATACAACATTGCACTATAAAAAGCTATGAAAAGCATTGACGAGTTCGGTGAACAGAAATCCCATACTCCTCATGTCTGCTATGCATATATGCACTGCCAGACAGCTCTCCACTTTCTACTTTCCACTATCAACTTTCAATTCAAGAAGCCGGCTGCCCCGCTTTTAATGCCCTCGCACTGTCCGCCATGCTCTTTGCGGTTTTCTGTACCTGATCGGCGAGCGAGCCGAGGCTCGCATCCAGCGTTCGAGCCTGATCCGCCAGATTCCAGGCATCGCCCGCAAGTTTAATCACGGCGTCAAAATCGCCCCCCACTCCGGCCTGGTAGGCTCTGACGAGCGCCCGGAAGCTCTCCGCCGTCTTCACCGCTGCGCGAACGATGGGCTCACTCGGTCGGCTGGCATGGGCGCCGCGCGCGGCGAGAAGAGCGCGGGCGGAGGCATATTCCGCTTGCGCAACATCATTTTTGTCCAACGATTCCAGAATGTTCTGTATTTCCGTCTCGGCTTCGGTGAGGAGCGCCTGCGTCCGCCGGCCGCTCTTGTACATCAGATACCTGTGAAGAAATAGCGCGACATCGCCGCGGCTGAGCTCGCGCGCGGGAGCAAGGGTTCCGTCACTCCCGATCATCGTCACGGAAGCGCTCAGGGCGTAGCGCATGTACGGGTAAAACCACTCCTCTGGATTCGAAACGTCCGACGAGAGGGGGAGAGTGATTTCTCCAAAGGAACCGACTTCCGCTTTATTTGCGAGCAGCATCATTTTCAGGAATTCCGCTTTCTGAATCCTGCGCTCACCGTAGAACATGTTCTTTTTCGGAGGACCGTCAATGATGCCAAATGCCTGACGCGCCGCTTCGACATACGGCATGTACCAGGTTCCCGCCTCGATATCCTGGTAGACGGTTGTGTTGAATTCGAGCAATTGCTGCTGATTCACGAGCGGTGCAATGAGAATTTTCAGCGCTTCCGCACGGTTTACTTTTTGATCCGGTTTGTAGGTTCCGTCCGCGTATCCGGCAATCACTCCCTGCTGTTTTAAAAACTCCACAGCTTCGTACGCGGGGTGTCCGGAGGGCACGTCCGAAAAGGATTGCTCCTGCGCCAACGCCGCGGGCATGCTGCTCGCAGACGCGATTGCGGCCAAAGCAAGGAATGCTTTCTTGTGCTCAATTGTCAATCTCATACGATGCGTACGTCAGTGTAGCAGAATCCATTTTTGATCCACAAGCCGAAAATTCAGACGCATCTGCGACGTACAGCTGGTTTTTGGACGCGGGGAAATCCCATGGCGCCCCGTCAAAAGTTCAGGAAGATATTTCTGTCGCTGCGTACAATGTGCCGGACGCCGTTTGCTCGAGGAAAGATCGAAAACACTTGAGCATAACTTTCGTACAAACAACCTGAGCGCTCTGTGTGGTTGTAAGCCAAAAGTTCAAGCAGATGCGCCCCCGAGAACCAGTCCAGCCGCATGTGAAAAATGATGCGCTGTAAACGGAAAGTCCAGAGACATCGCAAACATCCATTGCGCACTAATCGATCAAGCATGTATAATATACATGACATAAAACTGTCATGACATATAACAAACATACAAAGCAAAAAATAGAATCTTTGCGGAGCCAAGCGAAAGAACTGGAACTCTCCGCAAGCGCGAAACTTCGTCTGGCATGGTTCGCGTTCGCCTTCGACCACGAAGGGAATGTCAGTCTGACGTGTACGCATTTCGGCATCTCGCGCTCCACCTACCACCGCTGGGCGGAGCGTTTTGATCCTGCGGACACGAGGACGCTCGAGGAGCGATCCAAGCGACCGCGGCGCGTGCGCGGAGAGGAAACACCAAAAGAAATTATCGATCTTATCCGGGAGTACCGCCTCCGGATGCCGACGGCAGGAAAGGCAAAAATCAGTCGACTGATACTGGAGGAGCACGGGCACACGGTCTCGTCTTCCACCGTGGGACGCGTGATTGCACGGCACGGATTTTTCTTTGGGAACAGCGAATCGCATCGACTGAAGCGGGCGCGCCATGAAGCTGCTCAGCAGGACGCTGCTGAGGTCAGCAATGGTTCGGCCGCTTCCGCCGAAGATTTCTTCGGCATTTACGCAACATGAGAACCGTCTTCGCTCTCATCGGCCTTTGCTCCGCGTTCACAAAAACGCGCGCATCTGGGTGGATTTCGAGCACTGGCGTCTTCGCCTGCATGCTCATCGTGGGACTCACGCTCCCGCTTCGAGTGGAGGCTCTTACGAGCACGAGCTTCCGCCTCGAGGAAGAGGCGCCGAACTACGCCGAGCGCGATGCGGCGGTGTCCACGTCTTACCAGATCAACGAGAACGGTGTCACCTGGTTCCAGGTGCCGCTCGCGAGCACGAACTTCCAGATTGCAACAACGCTTGTCGCGTCCTCGAGCAGCGCCAGCAGCGCGGCATCCAGCGAATCTGTGCCTCCAGCCACTCCGTCCGGCGGAAGACGCGGCCACGAAACGACCCGGCCGGGAGTTCCCTCCGGCTCGGATACCTTGGAACCCGAAGACCGGCCAAGAGAACCCGCGGCCCCCGAAGCGCCTGCCGGAGAAGAACCGGCAGACGTGTCGTCTGAGAAGAACCGGCAGACGTGTCGTCTGAGTAGAGAGCAGATAGGCGTTCCGAGCGGAGCACTCCGGGGTGTCCGGACAGTTCCCGGCGTGCCGCACTACTTCATGCAGTTCTCTATCGATCTTACCAAGTATGTCCATGCATTCCCGCGTCCGTCGCCTGCTCTTCCGTTCCAACCGATGGTCATTCGATTCCTGCAGACGATCCTCGGGCTTTCATTGCTCTCCATGCTTGGTTACTTGCTCTTGAGAGCGCGGAACATCATCACCCTCCTGCACAAAAAGATTTTGATCTCTCCGTTGTCCTTCCTCTTCTTCATCCATAAGCCGGACAAGAAGAAGAAGATTTTCATCATCCGGCCCGTCTGATGCGCGTCCAACGCTCTATTGCCGGCATTCTCACAACCATCCTCCTCCTCGGAGCGACCGGGTGGCTTGTGCCGGGAGTCAAAGCGGAAACGACCGCTCCTTTGAAGCACGTCTACAACGGGCACCTGCTCGACAGCAGCGGCAACGCAATCACGACTGCGCACAAGGTGCGCTTCAGTTACTGGACGAGCGCGGATTACGTCTCTGGCGATGTGACGGCGACGGGCGCCATCAATACGGGGGCTTCCGCCTACGCAAGCTGGAACGAAGTCTTCACCGTCACGCCGGACAGTCGCGGGTACTTCTCGGTGCAGCTCGGCAGCGGCACCGCGCTCCCCGTCATCAGCTCGCAGTCCGCAAACACGCTTAAAAACCTCCATCTGCAAGTCGAGGTGAAGTCCGGTGCCGCAGCGGATACGTCGTATGAAGTGCTCGATCGTGACGCGAACGACCCGACCGTTGATCGCTCGCCGGTGCTCTCCGTGCCGAGCGCGCTCAATGCGGACATGATCGATCGCAGAGACGTCGGCACGGGCAGCGGCTCCATCCCCGTGCTCGGAAGCGGCGGATTGCTTGAAACCACCCAGATACCCGCCGGCACATCACAGGATCGCTTCACGATCGATAACGACAGTTCAGCGGCGGATACGGTCACGCTCCGGTTCGGGCAATCGATCAATCAAACGCTCACGTTCGATGTCGCGAGCGACCGCTTCGACTTCAACGATGATCTGCGGGTCCAGGGAAACCTGACGGTGACGGGTCTCGTAAACGGTGTGGACATCGGAAGCCTTACGAATGCGTACCAGACCCATCTGCGCGTCACATCCGGAGCGGGCCTGAACGTCAATATTGCTGCGGGCAGTTATCGCATCAACGGCGTCACGACCAATTATGCCGGAGTCAGCAGCCAGGCCGTGGCAAATAACGCGACGAATTACGTCTTCCTGACCTCCACCGGTCTCACCATCTCGATCGGAACATACCCGACGAACAGGAGCTACATCCCGCTTGCCGAAGTCGTGACTTCGGGTGGCGCGATCTCCACCGTCACGGACAGGAGGGTCCTCAGCAGCGACGACCGCGAACGGACCGTTGAACAATTCCTCCACGCGGAGTATCCGATGAGTTCGTACAAACCCGATGAAACAAATAATGTCGGACAACTGAGCGTCACGAATAACACCGGATCGCTTAGGAACCACTACGTCTGGACGTCGACGAAGTCCTCACTCCAGGATTACGACATCAGCGTTCGTGTCACCGTGCCTTCCGACTTCATCCGATGGAAGGATAACTCGCTGCACATCACCTACGCTTCGAGTTCCGCGGATTCTTTGAAGAACCAGCTCGATATCGCCGTCTTCGATACGGCGGGGAATGCCGTCACTTTGTCGGGATCCTCGGTGGATCTTGCAAGTACGTCCTGGACGACGACACAGCTTGAATTCGGGGCTTCCTCTACCTGGACGGTGGGTCAGGACTTCCTCATTCGCATGAAGCTGCATGCGAAGGATCTGGAGCAAATGAAGCTGAGTGACCTGAAACTGCAATTCATTGAGCTCCATGAGGAATAAGAGCAGATTCTTAATTATCATATTTCTTTCCCCTGTCAATATGTTTTACCAGCAACGAAAGGGATTTTCTGACATGATGTGCAGAAACGTTCACAAATACATGCACACACAATCCACCTGCGGCAGGCTCATGGGATGCAAAAAGACGATCGCGATGGCAGCGATTCTGAGCCTCGTGGCTTCGGTGATTCTCCTTGGAATGCCGCAGAGGACGGAAGCTGCTTCCGCCTGGAATCCGACACTCCTTGCGAATACGGAGTCCTTCCAGATTATCGATGAAGGAGACAGCACGACCGACGTGGAAATCCGCTTCGGTGGGACGCTGAATGAGAAACTCATCTGGAACCGCGGTCCCGCCCGCTTCGAATTCACGGACGACGTCCACGCACTGGG
>JBBTTQ010000113.1:0-1562 GCA_038064175.1 Patescibacteria group bacterium | reverse complement strand
CGGTAGAGGATGGCCGTTGCCGTAACGCCATCGCAATCGTAATCGCCGAAGATGCCGATGCGTTCGCCTTCCTTCACGGCGCGCAAGAATCTCTGAACGGCACGGGATATGTCCGGATACACCGAAGGATCGGGAAACGGCATGGCGCGTTCCTGGGTGCCTTTGTGTTCGAGCGCTCGCGCCCGCGCAAAGGATCTGAGATCCGTGGGTTCCAAGGATTTCACCTGCCAATGCCTGTAGGTGAAGGAAAGATGGGGGGCGGGCACAGGATAAGCAGCCTACCATATCCGGTTTCGGGTTACGGGTTACGAGTTTAGAATTCTGCCTTAAAAAACCCGAAACTCGTAACCAGCAACCAGTAACCCGTACACTCTATCGGCGTTCCAACATTCTTGCCCTCTTCATCGTCCCGAATATCGCCAGCAGCATCCCTCCCATCGCCATGACCGTTGCCGGTCCCGTGGGGGCCAGCGGCGCCCCCGTGTGTGCGGGGATGCTTTGCGGCGAAATGATGACCTTCGGTTTTGTCAGGCGATCCAGGATACGCATCGCTCGTGCATCGAGGGTCACGGTCACTCCTTTCTCTTTCGATTGATCCTCACCGATACTTTCATCAATGAGAGGTTCCTCCTCCTCAGAGATCTGTTCCTGGGGAGCGGCCTGATATTTTTTTAAACGGGAGGGCGGGCCCCGGGATTCCTGAATACGATACTTCGGTTTCGGCCTCGCAAAATTGACTCCGGAAACCGCGGGTTCCTCCTCTACTTCCTCGGGTTCGTATGGTCCCTCCTCCGGGTCCGGGTAGTACAGCTGATACTGGTTTTGTTCCAGCATCTGCTCCGGCGTGACATACGCGTAGGCGGGAGTCGCGAGTGTCAGAAGCAGGGAAGCGACGAGGATGTTTTTGTGCATCATACCAGTGTACAGGGAGAAACATTCTTTAACAATCCACTTTCTTCTCAAGGAGGCAGTTGAAATACTCCTGTTCGTCCAGGATTCCATCTCCGTCGCTGTCGATTTTCAGAGGATTGCTTTCGTTCGCATCGACGATGCCGTTTAAGTTTTTGTCTTCTCCTTTCCACTTCGATCCGATTTTCGGAAGACAACTTTTCGTTGTTTTGAATTCGCTGCAGATGCGACCGCCTACGAGGACGCGGCAGTAGCCGTCACAGAGCCCATCTTTGTCGGAGTCCTTTGTCATAGGATCCGTCTCTCCCGTGTCGATCCGACCGTTTCGATTCTTGTCCTCGATGCCGTCGATGATGCCGTCCGTGTCGCTATCGCGTCGCAGAGGATCGGTACGGTGCGAATGCACTTCCACTCCATCCTGGATTCCATCGCCGTCGGTGTCCGGATTATCCAGGTCCGTTTGACTGGCTCGTTCCATCGCTGAATTCAGCTGATCCTCATCATGGTCGGCTCCGAGTGGCAGAGGTTTCTCCGTTTGGATATAGCAGGTGGTTCCGCCGTAGAAAATTTCCTGCTGGTGGCGGATGCGCCCTTTAGGTCTGTCCTCCAGACGTTCCAGTTGTTCCAGCGTCGGCGGAGTGTCGATGCCGAAA
>JBBTTQ010000112.1:0-2292 GCA_038064175.1 Patescibacteria group bacterium | reverse complement strand
GCTCCTCTCCCCACGGGGACGACGTTGCCGAGCGAGGAGGCACTCGACAGCATCAACGCCACAGGTGTCGTCATGGCCCCTTCCGCAAGGAAGGTGTCCGCGTTCATCCGGGATGCGCAGCGGGTGATCTTCCACACGTTCAACCCTAGACGGCCGCAGGAATACGTGGATCGGGCGGCGCTCTACGTGCAACATCACGGACGGGAGGTCGAGACGGATGAATGCGTACGACTGGGCGGGCCCGGGCTCGTCACTCTCGCTTCGCTGGATGCGCTCGATGCTCTTGAAAGATTGAGATCAGAACACTTGGTGGTGCCTCCTGTGAACCCGACAGATCGCATGATGCAGCAGGTGCTCGACCAGCCCGTGCTTGTGCGAGTGGAGCATGCACATGACGTCCTGACACCGCAGATGAAGGAGAGAGTCACTGCTCGCGCAATCGAGGGTTTCGTATTCCAAGACCCAGGTGATCTTCTCCGATTCCATGCCGCATGGAAAACTATCCCCGTCACCGCGAAGGCGGACGTGACCTCGAACTCCGCGGCGACCGCTCCTCTCGAACCAAGCATTCTCCTCGAGGCAAATCCAGAGACGCTCCTGCGATTCTTCGCGGAAGAGCAGAACTTCGCAGAGGGCAATCCCTGTGACGGCTACATCGTCACGGAGCCCCTCTCGCCGGATGATGCAGAGCGAATTCGGGATGCACGGGTCGGACGTATCGCATCTGCACACAGTACACCTCTCTCGTTTCCCAAGGGCATGCTCAGAGTCGGTGTCCTCAACCTGCAGGGGGAATCGAAGATGGAATCATGGTGCTTGGAACGGGCACGCCAGCAAGTGCTCGCTTGGATGAATGTCAGAATACAGATGGTGCACACGAGGCGAGAAATCGAGAACCTCGACGGGCTCGTGTTTCCGGGCGGATGGCACGGACCACAACTCATGCTCTACAATGACCGGCGGCTCGGTATCAACAAGGCCGTACGGGATGCAATTGCGGAAGACCGTCTGGCTGTCCTTTTCTCCTGTGCCGGAGCCATCGGAGCGGGGAATTCCAAAAAGGAGCGGATCGGTTGCTCCCAGCAGCCGCCCAGCAATTTTCTGGACTACGGCATCCGGAACAATGTGCTGAACGGGGAGATACATGTACGCTGCAAGCAGCTGACGGATGCCGTGTGGGAGGACCGGACGACCAACTGTGTGGGAGCGCCGATTTTTCTGAATCCGAATCCTGAGCAGCTCGAAATTCTGGCGACCACCCTGGATCATGCGCCCGTTGCGCTCAGAAAACGCACCTCAAAGAAGCAGCCGCCCATCTATGCGGCCAGCATGCACAGCACCTGGCTCGAGAGCAGGTGGCTGGAGGAACTCGGAAGGAGCCAAGCGGAGAACCTGAGAAGAGGAGTGCAAGATTGAACCTCTCATTGCTTATTCCTCTTCCACCGGACTACCGCGCCCATAAGCGCCAAGAGCTTCGGATTCTGCTCGGCGTACTCATAGGTGAGCTCCTGACCGAGCTCTTCCCGCCAGAGCTCTTGGAAGGCTTGGAAGATTTCGGAATCCGCCGAGAAGGGAAGGGTCAATGTAGTCATGCACGCAGTCTGAATGACCTTCCTGCTTATGCAGTGTACCTACTCGTTACCAAACCCAATTTTTTGAGTTTGTGATTTCATCAATTTTATTTTCTAACTCGTCCAGTTTTTTCGGCGCACCGTAGTAATTCACAACTTTTTTAGTTTTCCCGTCGATTGTTATTGATGTTATTGTAGTCGGTAAATCTGTAATGCCCGCAGTATATTCGTCTTTTAAAGAGAAATAATCAATCCGGTAAAACTCATCTACCAACTGCTTAATTTTATCTTGTGAAAGTTGAGTAGTTTGTGTGCCAGTAATTTTCACAAATCCTTCTCCCTCGTAGACGACCCTGCCATCTCCGTTTATAGTCAATTTATAATCTGGGCAAGTGCCAAAACACGGAGTTCTTTCTAGCGTAATAACGACATTTTGATATTCCGTTGGTTTCGGTGGCTGAACCAATTTTGGATACAAATAAAAATAGGAAACCAGTAACAAAACTACAATACCGATAATGATTAAAAATTTTTGCTTCATATTAGTTTGGTTGTTTTTATTTTAACAAATCTTCAATACTAACACCAAAAGCCTTGGCGATTTTCGCCATAGTTTGGACGCTTGGCTTATTAACCGCACCGCTTTCGACCTTCATAAGCGTTGTGTATTTAATATCCGCCCTTTTTGCTAAATCGTCTTGAGTTAAGCCAAGTTTATTGC
>JBBTTQ010000111.1:0-2429 GCA_038064175.1 Patescibacteria group bacterium | reverse complement strand
TATTTAATATCCGCCCTTTTTGCTAAATCGTCTTGAGTTAAGCCAAGTTTATTGCTCAATCTCTTGATATTTTCACTGATTGTTTTTCCACTTGTCATATAAATAAAGTTTTGGTAGTATTACAGTATATTAGAATTTTATCTCTAATATAATACTACTAAATAAAATGAATTTAATCGATAAAAATTCAAAACCCGAATTCAAGCTGGAAGTTGAACACCCAGGCGGGAACAGTAAGAAGATAGCACTTCGTGAGGAGTTTTGAAGCCGAGACACTTTCTTGGGCGATGATTAAGCTTGTCTTGGAGGCGTTGCAGATGCTTCGGTGTGACTGTTTTCAGGTTCATGCCTTTGGGTAGGTAGCGACGCAGGAGACCGATGCAATTCTCCACCGATCCTTTCTGCCACGAGCTGTACGGATCACAGAAATACACGGGGAGGCCGAAGGCCTCCCACTCTGCGTTCTCCGTCCCTCGATCGAGCGTGAGCGAGTGGCGAAGCCGCTTCGAGATTCCTTTCAAGCGACGAACGACTGCCTTCTTTGTTTGTAGCGCAGATTTGTCTCTGCATTTCGAGAGAAGAACTAA
Source organism: Patescibacteria group bacterium (assembly GCA_038064175.1). GTDB lineage: Bacteria > Patescibacteriota > Gracilibacteria > Peribacterales > Peribacteraceae > 2-02-FULL-52-16. Next base: position 1,842 of record JBBTTQ010000111.1, on the reverse strand, counting down.
CCGGGACTTCCGTTCCTGTTGCACGGAAATGATCGTTCCTTTCTGTCGTCTTCCGAGCATGGAATCTCCTTCTGGCAAGTACCCCAAACGTTAGACACCTTTCTTGACTGGGGAAAATGTGTTCTGCGGTACTGTGATTGAAACACTCTTCTCATCGAAAATCACAGATGCCATGAGAGGGTACTTTGATGCCTCCAACTTTTTTCAAACGCTCAGAACGCAATTGTGAGGGTCGAATTGTAAAGCCATCTTTTCATTTCCTCTGATGGAGACTGGTGATGCATACAACTCATGAAATTTCTCCGGAGGCATCTTGAGAGCGGTGTGGATGCGTGAGGTGTTGTAGACATGGAGGAGCCGGTAGAGCTCGTAGACGAGTTCTCCGAGAGTTTCAAACCTGTGCGGATCTGCGAGGTCCACCTTGAATTTGTCGTAGAAGGATTCCTGATACCCATTCTCCCATGGGCATCCTGCGTGGCTCATGGATTGTGTGATGCCGAGGAGAGAACAGAGCATCTCCATAGCGGCAGAGGTGTATTCGCTCCCTCTGTCTGAGTGGAGTATCTCCGGAGCAGGATGCTTGTGGATGCCGGAGAAGAGGGCGTTGATGATGAGCTCCACGCTGTGGTTGGTGAGGAGGGAGAATCCCATGATCCTCCTCGTGAAGAGATCCATCATTGTGCAGAGGAAGAGCCTCGTGTTCCCCCAATCGATATGGGTGAAATCCGTCACCAAGACATGGTTTGGATGGGAGGGTTCCACCTCCATGAGCAGATTCTGAACAACATTTTCCGGCTCCTTCTCCACTTTCCTCCACTTTCTCCCCCTCCGGCGGTAAGGCTGGATGCCGAAGAGTTTCATCACTCGGAGTGCGCGCTTCTTGTTGATGCGAAGATGGAGGGCAAGCCTGCGGTGACCATAGCTTGGATGGATGCGGAGCACCTCCTCCATGGCGCACTTGAGCGTCCAATCCTTCGATGGTTTCTTCGGAACATAGTAGAGCGACGCCCTGGAAACCCCGAGCTTCTCCGCAAGGTCCTTCTTGTTCTCTTTCCCCATGATCAGCTCTTTTTTTGGGCGCAGCTCAGCTTCACTGTCAATTCCCCCACGAGTTCCATGAGCATCTTGTTCTCCTTCTGGAGCTTCGTGAGTTCACGGAGGGTGGGCTGGGAGGAGACTTCCCCGCGAAACCACTTGTAGATCGTGGCTTCATGAATACCGTGCTCCTGAGCAGCATCGGAAACGGAGACGCCATCATCCTTGATCCTCCGGATGATCTGCTCCTTGACCTCGGAGGAAATTCTGTGGCGTGTTGCCATATCTTACTGACCTTCGCAAATTAGCTTAACTTCTGGAAAGATCAGGAGTACGCTGTGCTTCCATGAAGCACACCCCTTTTTCTCCTCAATGCATCCGTCGTGACCACGCAGCCATGGAGCGCCGCCGCCTCAAGGCAGCGGAACTTTTCGCAAGACGCATTCCCCAGGCGGAAGTTGCCCGCCGTCTCGGCGTTACGAAGGCAGCTGTCTGCCAGTGGTACGAAGTCTGGTCGCGCAAGGGAGTGCGCGGGCTCAAGAGCGCCGGACCTCCCGGGGTCAAACCCGGACTCACGAAGAAGGACAGAGAGCGCATTGTGCGAACGCTCCTTGAAGGCGCTCACATCTTCGGCTACGGCACAGATCTCTGGACGCTGGAGCGTGTTGCAGCCGTCATTAAGAAGGTGGCGGGGAGAAAGTATCACCCCGGACATGTGTGGCGCATTCTCGGCTCCATGGGATGGAGTTCCCAGAAACCTGTGAAGAGAGCACGGGAACGAAATGAGGCGCTCATCGAACAATGAAA
>JBBTTQ010000110.1:0-1857 GCA_038064175.1 Patescibacteria group bacterium | reverse complement strand
TGCTACAGTGGGCATCGACCCAGGAAAAGTGCAATTACAGGTGGACTGATACATATCCTTGTAAAATACATCAGAAAGATGTATAATAGTGATGTACCCCATACACACATGCAAATCTTCTCATCTCAACACAACGTGCAGTTCTTCATGGCAGCGTTTGCAGTGCTCTGTCTCTATCAGAGCTTTGCGCTCGTCAGTTACGCCCAGTCGCTCATTTAGAAGTGCGCGAGGTGCGGTACGGTCTCCTGAATGAAACCCGTACATTCGAAACCCGCCCGCCCGGCCAGTGGCTGGTTCGGTCGGGGTAAGGCATTCACTGGGTATTTCTGTATGATAAGCGCCCATGAAATATCCCGTCTTGACCCTCAAGCCCGGCCGCGACGTGCACGTCCGAAACCGGCACCACGCCATCTACAAGAACGCCTTCACGTCGCTCGATGGCGTCGAAACGGGAGTCATTGCCGAGGTTCGAAGCAGTGACGGAGATTTTCTCTGCTACGCGACGATCAATACCAAGGCCTATATCGCCGGGCGCGCGATAGCGTTCGAGGAAGGAGACCCGCTGGGACTCATGTCCCTCGCCATTCGTAGAGCCGTGAAGCTCCGCTCCGCTTTTTTTCAGAATTCCGATACCATCGCCTATCGCCTCATCAACGCCGAGGGTGACTCACTCCCCGGGCTGATCGTGGACCGGTACGGAGACACCCTCGTCCTCCAGGCAACGACGCTCGGGATGGATCGGCTCCGGGGATGGATTGCGGACGAATTGACAAAAATTGTCGGTGCGCTCTCGATTTACGAAAAATCATCAGGCTCCTCGAGGAAGTCCGAGGGGTTGGAACCGCGGGAAGGGTGGATGCGCGAAAACGGCCCCGAGGAAGTGACATTCAAGGAGCGCGGGCTCACGTACAAAATCTCCTTGAGCGGCAGTCAGAAGACGGGCTTTTTTCTGGATCAGCGCGAGATGCGCTCGATCGTTCGTTCGCTGGCGCCCGGTCGAACGGTGCTCGATTGTTGCAGCTACGTCGGAGGCTTCTCGGTCTCCGCGCTCGCGGGCGGGGCCGCCTCCGCGGACGCCGTGGACTACGATGCCGCCGCTCTCGAGCGCGCGAAGGAACACGTAAAAATAAATGGCATCGCACCGGAGCAATTTCAAACCTTCAGTGAGGACGTGTTCGATTTCCTCCGCCGCCGACCGCTGCCGCGAGAGTATGACCTGATCGTCCTCGACCCTCCGGCATTTGCGAAGCGAAGCAGTGACACAGATCAAGCGAAGGGGGCGTATACCGATCTCAATCGCATGGCGATGCAGGCTCTCTGTCCCGGAGGACTCCTGCTCACGTGTTCCTGCTCGTACCAGATCGATCACGCGCTCTTCCAGACCATCGTCTTCCATGCCGCGCGTCAGGCAAACAGAAATGTCCGGATCCTCGGACGACACCGGCAGGCATTCGATCACCCGATCAATTTGTATCATCCGGAAACGGATTATTTGAAGAGTCTGATGCTTTGGATTGAATGATAATGCGGGTCAGAAGACCTGCTCCTCATTTTGATCACAGATTCTTCTTGAAAAACTCCGAAGTCTTTCGCATGAAATCATTCCACTCCGGTCCGAACTCATGACCCTCGCCGCTGTATTCGACGTATTCGATCGATTTCCCAAGCGACTGTAAGCGACTGAAGAGATGATCAGACCAGGATTTTGGAACATCGGAGTCCTGGTCGCCGTGGAACAGGAGAATCGGAGCCTGGATGCGATCCAAAAAAGTCTCCTGCGAGAGCTTGCTCCAGAATTCCGGATTTTCCTCCTTCGTTCCATAGAGCACCAGGGCTAGTTGCTTCTCCGTGAGTTTT
>JBBTTQ010000109.1:0-11470 GCA_038064175.1 Patescibacteria group bacterium | reverse complement strand
AAACGCGCACGGCCATCGCGCGCGCCATCGTGCACAGCCCGCTCATTCTCCTTGCCGATGAACCGACGGGGAACTTGGATCCGCATCAATCAATGGAAATCATGAAACTCCTCAAGGCGATTCATGCGGAGGGAGCCACGGTCATCCTCGCAACGCACGACGCCGACCTCGTGGACACCGTGCAAATGCGCGTTATCCGCCTGGAGGAGGGAAAAGTGATCCGTGACAGTTTCGGCGGCTACGAACATGCAAAAAAGCACCAACCCGCGGAGCCGTCCAACGCGAAACACAGAATCTTCAAAGATGCGGAGGGGGTGTCTGCGGGATCGTCGCAGAAGAAGGTTAAAATAACGCCAATCGGGTCGTAGGAATTCCTCATCCCTCACCCCTGCCTGCCGGCAGGCAGGCTTCTCCGTCCCGCACCACACCCCTTCCCGGAGAAGGGGATGTTTATTGTTTATTTTTATTGCTCCCCTCTCCGGGAAGGCGTGCGGGTAGGTCGGAGGGGGGCCGGGGTGAGGAATGCTCTGCTACACTTCCCGCATGACAACCTATAAGGATTCGGGGGTGGATATCGCCCAGGCCGGCCGGGTCAAGAAGGAGATGTCCGCGTTCATCGACCGTGGCGATAAACGCGTTTTGAACCGCCACGGAGCGTTTGCGGCGCTTGTCGAGGGATCATTCAAGGGATTCAAACATCCCGTGCTGGTCCTCAAGACCGAGGAGCCCGGGTCCAAGCAGAAGATCGCATTTGAACACGGGAAGATCGGTAGTCTCTGCGAGGACACCATCCATCACCTCATCAATGACGTTGTCGTGATGGGCGCGGAACCGCTCTACGTTCAGGACGCCGTCATCTGCGGGAAGCTGGAGCCCGCAGTCGTCACAGAGATCGTGAAGGGATTTGCAGACGCATGCGCCGCGCAGGGATGCGTGCTCACGGGCGGCGAAACGTCCGAACAACCGGGAGTCCTCCCGGCGGGGACGTACATTCTCACGGCGAGCATCGTCGGCGTGGTCGAAAAAGACAGGATCATCGACGGATCGGCGATCGCCGTCGGCGATACCGTGCTCGCGGTCTCCTCGAACGGCCTCCACACGAATGGCTACACGCTCGTCCGAAAATTGATGGCCGATCATCCGGAGATTCTGAAAGAAAAGATCGACGGACGATCATTCCTGGATGCCATCCTGACTCCCCACCGTTGCTACTTCCAGAGCCTCAAAGGTCTTTTCAGCGAGACAATGCTCAAAGGCATCGCCCACATCACCGGCGGCGGCATCGCCGGGAACTTAAACCGCATTCTTCCGAAGGGGACGTCCGCCGTCATCGACCTCCCGAAACTTCGCGTGCTTCCGATTTTCAGGCTGATTCAAAAGTACGGTAACGTGCCCGATGAAGACATGCTCCGGACTTTCAACATGGGCGCGGGGCTCACGGTCGTCTGCGAGCCGGAAGCCGCCGGAAAAATCCGGAAACATTTCGCATCGCAAGGCATCGATAGCTACAAAATAGGGACGATTGAAAAGGGGAAACAGGAAGTGACATATACGAATTCTTTGCGGTGGTGAGAGCGGGAATGTCCGCACTCACAAAAAATATTATGTGATTCCAAGCGATCACTTTAGAGTGTGTCCGTGAGTCATGAAACTCCACAGTCGCTGATAGACAAGGATTCCATTCTTTCGTTCCCTCGGCGTTCTTTGCTTGTGACAATGGGAGCGGCTCTCGCAGGATCCTCGGCCGCCCTCAAGACATTGCTTCAGGATGAGCATAAAGAATCTTCCCGCGAAGTGCGGGAGGACGAACGCCTGGAATGGAGTATTCGGAACAATGTCGTGTATTTGAAATTCCGCAGACAATCGTACAGAGCGGAAATGCCCATACCGTCGTGCATTGCGATGGACCATACCGTCTGCAACCCCAGGTAAGGCATGAGCACGGATATGATCACGGATCTGGAGTTCATGCAGATAAAAATCCGCGTCGGCATGCATGTAGCGGTCGATCCGGTCACGGTGCGGAAAATTCTCGGGGCACTGGATCAGAATCCACGATCCTTCCACGAAACGGATGTTCCCTATTCCATTTCCTGCGTGAAGAATGGAAGCAATCTCGACACAGGGAAAGTCATGACGGCAAAAACGCTGGTTCCGAATCCCCTGCGAGTCAGCTTTGTCCGCATCCCCGATGAGACCGCGGTCGCAAGCATAGGGGGCCAAAAACTTTCGAGGTAACCCCCTGTACAACGTCTGTTTGTTACCTTAGACTGACGCACAAATTTTTTATTTCCCCCATGGAAACAGCCGTCCAACTCAGCCTCCAGGTGCCGAATATCCCAAGCTCGCTCGCGAAAGTGTGCGACGCGCTCCGTGCGGCCAACGTGAACATCGTTGCGATTTCGTGCACGGAGGGAACGCCGAAGACCGTCATCCATCTCGTCGTGAATGATCCCGAAACGGCGAAAATCGTGCTCCAGCCCTTCGGCAGGATCGTTCAGAAAACGGTCGTGTCCTTTCTCGTGAAGAATAAGCCGGGCGCCATCGCATCCATCGGCCGCGCGTTTGCGGGAGCGGGAATCAACATCCAGAACATCTACTCCACGACGACCGGCAACGAATCGCGCGTCTACGTGACGGCGGAAAACGCGGAGAAGGCGATCATGGCGCTGAAACCGTGGAAGAGCACGATTATGGAAGCGAAATAGGAAAGAGGACTTAGGAAATTCTTCAATGAGAGATTTCCAAATGACCTATGTCCTATGTCCCAAGTCCTAAATCCCAAGGTACCGACGTCGCATAGACCCTGGATGTTTTGTACGCCAGGGAGATGGGCGGAGTCTCGGCATGGAATCGCTCAAGGATTTTTTCCGAAATGGCGCTCATAACGGCTCTTCGTTCTCCCACAGGAACGAAGAAGCGCAGCGTGAATTGTACGCCATCGGCACCGAGATCCGTGTAGACCACGGGCTCGCGCATTTCGTGCGAATAATAAAACTGCTGCGTGCGCATGAGAGCCTGCATGCGGGCTTTCTCAAGATACTCACCCGTAAGCTGAGTCAAGATCTCTTGCAAAATCTTCCGCGCGCGGCGCCACTCGCTCTCGTAGGTGACGGTCACGGTCATCTCGGCCTTCAGGTAATCGGATGTCGTGTTGTAATTCGCAAGCGCGAAGTTGAGCACGTGCCAATTCGGGATGAAGACCGTGCGACCGGTCCGTTCGAGATCGACAGATCCCGCCGTTGCCACTTCCAGAAGCGTCGTGCGAAGGATTCCGATATCGATGACGTCTCCCGTCACCGAGCCGACGGAGATCCTCTGCCCCAGAGAAAACCTGCGTCCCTGCACGATCACGGCCCACCCGATGAAATCTTTCACCACATCCGAGAGCGCCACGGCGAGACCCGCGCCCACGATGGCAAACGACGTAAGGATGCCGGGGTGCTCTGCAAAAAGCCGACCGAGCATCCAGAAGATGATCACAATGTACACGGCTGCCGTAAAAATCTTCATGGCGGCGTAGCGGCGAGAACGATTCTTGATGCGCACCAGAAATTTCGTACGGATGAAGCGCTCCAGGAAGAAGATGAGAAGGAGCAGAAGAACGTATTTCCCGACATTGATGAGTCCTGCGAATTGCTGAAGGCGGAGATCGAATGTCAGCTTCTGGAGCCGCTCGCGCTGCGGCGTCAGGAAAAATTTTGTGGCGGCGACGCTCTCTTCCAGGATCGCCTTCTTCGCCAGCAGCTCAGAGTGCGTTTTCGTCAATCGATACTCCCCTTCCGTTGCATCCGGAATCTTCGACGCCAGATAGAACTTCTTCTCTTCTTCAATGAGGAGATCCAGATCCACTTCTCTATCGCGAAGTCTCTCTTCTAAAGATGCAAGGACGGTCTTCTGCCGTTCCACGGCAGTCGTGAGATCTCCGATTGCCGCCTCCTCCTCTTTTATCCGCTCACTCAAAAATGCATTCAGTTCATCGTCGATCTGCGACCGGATACGAGCCCGCTCGTCCAAAATCCTCTTTTCGACGTACGGATCGGGCTCCGTCCGGGCGAGCTGCGCTTTGTAGAGAGCCGTCAATGTCGTCTCGCTGATCGGTTGTGCGGCGCCCTGCGCCAGAATCGGCTGGAATACGAAGATGAGAGCCAGGACAGAGGCCGCGCCGATGCGGGAAAAGACCGCTTTCACGGAAACACTGTACGGCAAGACGGGGGGATACGGAAGATACGGAGGAACATTGTGCTCAGGACTTCGAGACAGCGCAGCAATCAAGGTGCGAAAGTCCCCTCTCCCGAAAAATCTTCGCATTGCAGCGCACTCGTCGTATACTGTCCGCCATGCGATACGAAGATATCCAATCCCTCTGCGGGAAACGGCGCGGCGTCCGACACTTCGATGACAAATCTGTTTTGAACGAAACTGGGCGAAACCCTCTTCAGGACATCTGCCACTTTCTCAAGTGAACATGCCGCGCAACATTCTCTTTCTCGACGTGGAACAGACAGACCGAGCGCTCGTCTCAAAGCATTTCCCGCATGCGACGTTTGCCGACGCAAACCTGCAAAATGAGAAGCTTTTCGAGCGATGCAAGGATGCGGAGATCATTTCCGCCTTCATTACGACGCCCTTCCCGCGCCCGGTGATCGAGAAGCTCTCGAACCTGAAACTCCTCTGCACGCGCTCCGTGGGCTACGACCACATCGATATCGATGCATGCAGGGGGAAGGGAATCACCGTCTGCAACGTGCCCGACTACGGTTCCCACGTCATCGCGGAACACGTTTTCGCGCTCCTTCTCTCCACGTTGCGCCACATCCGCGAAGGGGAAGAACGCATGGAAAGCGGTACGTTCGACTACCGCGGCCTCCGGGGCATGGCGCTCAAAGGTAAGACCCTCGGCATTCTCGGAACCGGGAAAATCGGACGGAGGGCAGCCAGAATCGCGTGGGGTTTCGAGATGCGCATCCTCGCCACCGACCAGTGCAGGACCATGGAACTGGAAAAGGAACTCGGTGTGCACTACGTCTCCTTCGAGGAGCTCCTGAAACAGAGCGATATCCTGACGCTGCATATTCCCGCCACGAGAGAAACTGAGCATCTCCTCAACGCATCTGCCTTTGCGCAGATGAAAGACGGAGTCGTTCTCGTAAATACCGCGAGAGGATCCCTCATCGATTCCGGAGCGCTCCTCCGGGCGCTCGACAGCGGAAAAATCGCCTATGCCATGCTCGACGTTCTGGAGCACGAGCAGAACTTCCAGGAGAACGAAACGCTCATCAGGCATCCGAAAGTCGTCACGACCCCGCACATTGCCTTCTACGCAGATGATTCCATGCGGAGCATGTACCTCGATTCCATCCAGAGCATCGAACAGTGGATCGCGGGAAATGTGCCGGAACACGTTGTCCGGCCGCTGAATGTCATTTGTGATTTGCCCGGCGCGAAGAGGTAATCAGAATGTTTGCCGCTGCTCATGCGGCTTCGCATTCCATTGGTATCACTCGGCTTGCATCGCCTCCTGAATGACTCTGGCGATGCGGTTGGGGTGCGGAACGAGCGACACGCACGCTTTGTTTATTTCAAACATCAGAGTCCCGTAGTGGAGGATGTTTTGAATGCACCCCTGCTTCCTGGCTTCCACAGTTTTCATTTTCTCAAACGAGACTTCGAGAATGTCTTCATGGAAGATGAGACGGTAGTGAACGCGCATGAGTCTCCTGTTCGTAATGATGATTTTGTCAAGAGATTCACCCAGAAGCACCATGAAGAACCAATGGTGCGTGAAGAGAAACAGCAGCATTCCCACGATGAATGTCGTGTGGGAGAGCCACATGTAGTGATGGGCGCTGGTGCCCGCAAGGACAAACAGCAGAAAGGATGTGGCATAAAGCAGCGTCGCAATCAAGACGGGCACCACGTACTTCACCCAGTGCTCATTGCAGATGTTCACCAGATATTCGCTATGTTTGAGAACGGAGTGAGGCATCAGAAAAAATGGGGTTGCCAAATGAAAAGAACGACCACTGATACCGATAGAACCATCGTCAGCACGATGTACACCGGCATGAGAATACGTCCAGGACTTCCCCACCCCGTTTCATCACCGAATCGGGAGAGGAGCGCGTGATACTTCCGGGCCTGACTGCGGAAAATCCGGAAATTCACCAGAAGAAGCAGCAGCGAGAGCGACTGCACGATGAGGATGAACGCAAGAGCGGCGATCATCTCCGGCGTGTAGAATGATTCCATGCAACGCATTATAGCATTTGTGCTCGCGGAAGGGCCGGTGGAACACGGTCAGACCGAGGAAGAGGCTATCCCTCCCCAGAGCGCCCCATCGTACGTCTCAGCCTCCATTCCGCAACAGATCGTCCTGAAAAGGGAGGGCAGTGTGACGCTGAAGGCATATCCTCCGAATATCCTCATTGCAGAAAGCGTACGGGAGGTGCGGGATGTCTTCTCGGAGGATGCGTTTGCCCTCCGTTCACAGATGATCAAGGATTGCCAGAATCTGCTCGAAAAACACAAAGCAAAGCTCAAGATCAGCGAAGAGTACTCGCTGGCCATCGTCGATGGTTATGAGGGTTCCGCGGAGCAGTTTCTGTCGCATGAACGGGCCATCGTCCGCTTTTTGAAATCCGAACCTCTGTCTCTGCATACAAGCGAGATAGCGCACTCTTTGCAGAATCAGATCACGTACGGAGAGAACGATCTGATTATCGTCGATTGGGACGGAGCATTCGTCTTTCAGCAGAACGGAAAAGCGGATTCTATCGTGGATCTGCTGCAACTCGTCAATCTCCATCTCCTCCAATACAGGGTGCTGGATGAAGAACTCGCCCAACGCCTGAAGCGCATCGACAAGCTCATACGTACGAAGGCAATCTCTCATGTCGTATTCTGGAACCGGGAACTTTCACGCACCTACAAGGAAGTCATCAGGATGCAGGCAACATCCATCATCGAGTTCGACGCCATCATCCGCGAGATGAAGCTCATCGGGGACTGGTACTCTGCGCGCCTGTACGAAATCGCGGCACGGAAGTTCCGGCTCGATGGATGGCGTCGTTCGATCAAGGAGAAACTGGAAACGCTGGAGAACGCATACGGGATCATCTCGCAGAACTTTCGTATTTCCAAAGAGCACTTCTTCGAGTTGATGCTTCAGATGGGCTGGCTGATTTTGATCTTCCTGGAGCTCTACCAAATCTTTCAATAATTTGGCATCAACGGAAGAAGGCCAAAACACGTTCCGTCCGCGGAACAAATGCAAACCTGGGCCAGGATGACCGCATGTATCAGTGGACGGAGAAGCTCCGTCATCATATGCTGCGTGGAGAACCCGCACATCACCGACAGAAAACCCTGACACCACCCGCTTCCATCCCATTCCTCTCATGAAACACGCTACCGCCGCCGTTGTCGCCATGCTCCCCGTCGCCCTTCTCAGCGGCATCGCGGGAGGATATCTTGCGATCCAGACGTTCAGACCCGATACGGAAACGCTCATTCGCGACTTCTATGCGACGGAGAATGCCGTCCACGTGAGTCCCCACAGTATCCGGAAGAAAATCGCGGAGGGGGCGCAAGACTTCGTTCTCGTCGATCTGCGAAGCCGGGAGGAGTATGAAAAAGAGCACATCACGGGGGCTGTCAGCATCCCCGCCTACAAAGACAAGGATCACTCGGACTACGGCGCAGTGGACAGGATCGTCGGTGAATTCCAGAAGCTCGGGGCGGACAAAGACATCATCGTCTACTGCTACTCCATGCCCTGCATGACGGGGCGGAAGATCGGGCAGATGCTCACCGAGCACGATATCTACGTGCAGCACCTCGGGATCGGCTGGAACGAATGGCGGCATTTCTGGCAGCTCTGGAATCACGAGCACGAGTGGGCGAAGACGAAGGCGGAGGAATACATCTCTACCGGCGAGGAACCCGGCTCGTTCAAGGGCGTGGCTTCCGTCACTCCCTGCGTCGAAGGACAGTTCGGCTGCTGAAACATTTCCCATTCCCCCAGAGACCCATGTTCAATCTCCACGGAAAAACCGCTCTCATCACCGGCGCCGGCAGCGGCATGGGTCGCACGGATGCGCTTGCTCTCGCTTCGCAGGGCGCGCTGGTCATTCTCACGGGCAGGAAGGAAGGCGACTGCGACGCTGTCGCGGAGGAAATCCGCACGCAGGGAGGCGAATCGCACTGCTACGTGATGGATGTCTCGAAGAGCGAGCATGTCGATCGCGTGATCGGCGAAATCATCGAGCACTTCAAGCGCATCGATATTCTTGTGAACAACGCTGGCATCTTCAAGCCGAAGACCGCTCTCGATATCACCGAAAAAGAGTGGGACGAGACGCTGGACATCAATCTGAAAGGACAATTTCTCTGCGCGCAGAGAGCGGCACGGGAGATGGCCAAACAGAAACGGGGACGAATCATCAATATTTCCTCCATCGCTTCGGGTGGGACAGGCGTCGGTTTCCCCGGAGCCGCGCACTACACCGCCTCCAAAGGCGGCATCATCGGCATGACGGAAACGCTCGCCATCGAGTGGGCGCAGTACGGGATCACGGTGAACGCCATTGCTCCCGGCGCCATCGATACGCCGATGTTGGAGGCTTCCAAAATGTCGCAGGAGGCGCGGGAAGCACTCCTCGCCCATATCCCGCTCCATCGGATAGGAAAACCCGGAGAAGTCTCGGCTGCCGTCGTCTTCCTCGCTTCCGACGAAGCGAGCTATATCACGGGCGCCACCCTGTACGTGGATGGAGGATGGCTCGCCGGATAGCGCTCCCTATCACCTGTCCCTCCGTTGCTCTTCCATCATCCGCGTCACGAGGGGGGAAAGATCGGCATCATTGTCCGGACGACTCATCCGGCGGTACTCTCTGAGCCATGAAATCCCACCGCACGTTCGAAACCATCTGCCTCCGGAAGAAACTCATTGCACCGCTCATGTACGAGCTGCGTCTTGAGAAACCCGCTCTGTTTGTGTTCCAACCGGGGCAATTCGTACTCTTCGACGTTCCGCTCCCGGACAATGCGAAGGACGTGCAGCCGCGCGCTTATTCCATTGCGTCCGCTCCGTCTGAGCCGGATCTCCTCTTCATCATCAAACTTGTTCAAAACGGAAGGGCGAGCCGCTGGATCGAAAAAACGATCGACGTCGGCGCGGCCATCCGCATGCAGGGGCCATTCGGCGCGTTCGTGCTCGACGCGGTCACACCGAAGCCGTACATTTTCATCGCGACGGGAACGGGCGTCGCGCCGTTCCGTTCCCAGATACTCTGGGCGCTCGAGGAACGGAGGGATGCGAGACCGCTCCACTTGCTCTTCGGCGTTCTCACGCGTGAAGATCTCTTCTGGGAGGATGAATGGAACAGACTGGCGCAGGAGCACCCGAACTTCCATGCGCACCTGTCATTCCTGAACGGTGACAGAAACCGGCACGGCGAATCGGGCTCTATTCAGGATCGACTGCCGCGCATCGTGCAGACGATTCCCCATCCCAGCGTCTACATCTGCGGCGCTCCCGTGACCGTCAGAGAGATGAAAGAGCAGTGCCTGGCTCTCGGCATCCCGAGGACCGATATCCACTGCGAAAGTTACGTCTGAATGAGAACAGCAACTGACGAAGGGATCACTCAAGCCCGCACTTCCGATCACCGTACGAACAGAACACACAGCAATCTTGGCTCTTCGGGCGTAACCTCGCCTTGCAGTGGGGGCAGATGTAGAAGTACTGGCATCGGTCAGTCGGAATAGCTGCCTGGGATTTCTCGCTGCATTCAGGACAAGTAATGGTCGCCAAGCTGGGATGGAGAGAGAAAGTCATGTATTTCTCCTTGAAGAGAAGAACTTCCAGAACTCAAAGACGAGGAATCCGATGCTGCCAAGCAGCAGAATCTCTCCCCACTCCAAAAGGGTAAGCGGCACGAGGTGCAGGAAAGAACCGAGAGGAGTGTAGAGCACGAAGACCTGCAATGCGGCAGTGAGGGCTATGGCACCAAGCATCCATCGATTGCCGAAGAAACCGATCTTCCAAATCGGATGGCGGCTTCTGCTCCCAAACGCCATGAAGAGTTCAAAAATAATCGCGAGCATCACGACATCCGATCGCGCTTCTTCGACGGGATCGCCGGTCCGAAGCAGCCAGAAGTAGTACAGAAACGCAATGAGGAACGAGAGCAGGGTGGCAACCGCGAGGCGCACCCACTCCCCGTTAAACAGATGTTCCGCTGCATGTCGCGGAGGACGGCGCATGATGTCCGCCTCTTCCGGCTCCATCCCGAGCGCAAGAGCAGGAAGGCTGTCGGTCATGAGGTTGATCCAGAGAAGGTGGACGGGGAGATACGGAAGGGGGAAGCCGAGGAGCAGTGTCGCCGAGATGAACAGAATCTCATCGAAGTTGCTGCGAAGAAGAAAGAGAATGAATTTCCGGACGTTGTCGTAGATCCGCCGCCCCTCGCGGATCGCACGGACGATTGTTGCGTAATCATCGTCCGCAAGAACGATGCTGGCAGCCTCGCGTGCGACCTGTGTCCCGTCGCGTCCCATGGCAATGCCGACATGCGCCCCCTTGATCGCAGGGGCATCATTCACGCCGTCGCCCGTCATCGCGACGATGCAGCCGTGCCGTTTGAGTGCTTCCAGGATCGAGAGCTTATGCATCGGTGATACACGGGCGAAGACGGACACGGACTGGATACGCCGTACCAACTCATCCGGCGAGAGCGTGTCGATGTCCTTCCCCTGCAGCATCTCTCCTTCGATCCCGATCTGCCGGGCAATCGCAAGAGCCGTTTTTGCGTGGTCGCCCGTGATCATGACCGTGCGGACACCCGCCAGTTTCGCCTCCGCGATGGCTTTGGCAACGCCTTCGCGCGGCGGATCCTCCATCCCGAGAAGACCGACGAATTTCGGCATGCTTTCTCCTGGCTCCTGCACGGCGGCCGCAAGGACGCGGAGTCCAAGTTCCGCCATGCGTGCATGTTCCGCAAGTACCTGCTCTTTCCCGCGATTGCCCGCGAGCTCCAGAATCTTCTCCGGTGCGCCTTTAAGAAAAATATAGTCACCGGGTTCGAGCAGTGGTGCCGCGACACGTCGTTCGCGTACGTCGTGTCGGGTGTGCATGTACTTCGCCTCGGCGCTGAACGGCACTTGTTCCTCATCAATGGGAAGGCGTTCGACGCCTTTTTCCTTGCCAAACATCAGGAGCGCGATTTCGGTCGGATCTCCTACGTTCGGGAGAGAGGCTCTGTTATTGGACGCAGCAATGAGTGCGAGAAGTTGCTCTCTATCCGACTGCGCTCCATCCACCCACGTCTGCACCACAGCCATCTTATTTTTCGTGATCGTTCCCGTTTTGTCCGAGCAAATCACATTGACGCTCCCCAGTGTCTCCAAAGCATCGAGTCTGCGGACGAGCGCATTTCTGCGAGCCATCCGTCGCACGCCGATGGCG
>JBBTTQ010000108.1:0-1067 GCA_038064175.1 Patescibacteria group bacterium | reverse complement strand
CGAAGCATTGGGAGAGGATTGATGTGATTTGCCCGCGTGTTTCTTCCTCAACAGGCCCCCCCGCCCCCGCCCGCGGTGGGGGGGTCGGGGGGATGGGGGCGTTTCCGAATGTCCATTTCTATCCCTCTCACCGCGGGCTTTGGTATCAGCCGTACTGGATTCTGAAAAAAGGCAAGCAGCTCATTGATGAGTGTTGTCACGATGTGGTGACAGTGCATGATTATCCGCCGTTCTATAATGGCCTGGGGGCTTGGTTTCTATGGCGCGCAAAACGGATTCCCTTCGTCGAAGAAATCCATCACATCGTGGGCTCTCCAAGCGCTTCGGATGCCCAGGAGTGGATCGGGCGATGGATGTCGCGGGCGGTGATTCCCTTCATCGCGCGGCGGGCGGCGGCCGTGCGCGTCGTCAGTCAGCTTACGGAAGGCGTATTGCTTGCTTGGAAGGTCCAGGAGGAAAAAGTACAGATCATTCCGTCTTTTTATCTCGATCACGCATTGTTGGCGCCGGATGCGTCTATCCAAAAACAATTTGATCTTGTGACATGCGCGCGTCTGGTAAAAAACAAAGGCCTTTTTGAGATTTTGGAGGCGATGGCAATCGTAAAAAATATTTCGTTGCTTGTCATTGGCGATGGACCGCTGCGAAAAGAACTTGAGATGCGTGCCAAAGCGCTCGGGGTTCGCGTCCATTGTTGCGGCTGGCTTCCAACCAATGAAGATGTGTACAAAAAAATGCAATCGGCAAAGGTATTTGTCATGAATTCGCGAAGCGAAGGAGGCCCCCGCACTCTGCTTGAGGCCATGGCATTGGGTATGCCCGTGATTGCCACCAATGTAGGAGTTGTGCCCAATCTGCTGCAGAATCTTATTCTGACAACGGGGAAGCCCGATGATCTGTCGGGAAAAATCAAATTACTTCTTGGAGATACTGAACTCCAAAGAAAATTAGGAGCAAGCGCGCGTATTGTTCTTCAATTATTTGGCAGAGAACACCTAGTGAAGACATACGCAGATTTTCTGCAGAACGCGGGACGCAAACCTGTAGGGGAGGAACGTTCCTCCCCT
>JBBTTQ010000107.1:0-1520 GCA_038064175.1 Patescibacteria group bacterium | reverse complement strand
GTATGGTAGCGCACACAGAGTTGTTTGTAAAGTTATTTCAGTTACACTACACTAGTTTTTTGGGAAAAATTCTGTAAGAACTCTTACAAGTTTGACATTACATGTAATTTACTTATTATTTTTTTTGATGTATTGAGCAAATCATTTATGCGGATTTCATGTTTAATTTTAGCTCTAATTCGATTTAATACATTCTATAAAGTTAACTACACTTAACAAGTAAGGCTCTGTAAGCTTAAAAAGCACTACATATTTCATAGTCCAACAGCATAAAATATCGGCCTTTGCCTGGATACTTCACGAATTTCGAGTTATTGACAAATATTGTTTAGATAGTAGAGTTTACGCCTTTATCTCGATCTCCGCGTCTCACGTCCCTCCCCTCCCGTTTTTATGCCTCGCCACCGCGTTCTAGCGCGCCTTCTGCTCGGTCTCCTTACGACAACGCAGATTTTGGCGAGTGGAATTTTAAGCGCCTTTCCGATGCCGGAAACGCTCCGTGCGGAGGTCCCGGTTGCCCATGCAACAACGGAAACTGAGACATTCTTTTCCAGCAACGACCCTTTCAGTCTTCTCGGTTTCACGCATACGAAGGCGCTGGAGGCGGGCCTTTCCGGATTCGATCTGAACGGATCCGCGATGAACTACGACTCGGTGACCGCGAACAAAATCTGCCAGCTTGCGGAGTACCAGTCCGCGAAATCCATCAATGATTTCGCATGCTGCGGATACGGGGACAACACGGGTTTCACGAGCCCGGGCGATAACACTCTCGTCCGATGGAACGGAAATCAATTTGTGAATGTCAATGCAAGTACCGCGGGGAACCGCTGGATTGCCTCCGTCACCTGCGAACGCACAGTAACGACCCAGTGTAGTGACGGCGTGGATAACGACAATGACGGAGCCACCGACTACCCGAATGATTTCAGCTGCTCCAGCGCGACGGATAACGACGAAACGAATCCGAAGCCCGCCTGTAAAGACGGAATTGATAATGACAATGATGGCGACACCGACTACCTGGATGACGCGGGATGTCAGAATAATCAGGACAACGACGAACTGCCCGTAGCGAAGCCGATTCTCTCTATTACGAAGTTCGGTACGCCCAATGCCCAGATCGGCGACACTCCTCTGTTCTCCGTTCTAGTCTCCAATGAAGGAGGCACAAACGGTGCGGACGCCGGGAACGTCGTCGTGAAAGATGTTCTCGACAGCAGGCTGACCTTCGCCTCCCAGCAGAGCTCCAACTGGTGTCAATTACAGGGCGGCAATACGGTTGTCTGCACCATTCCGAGCCTTCCGACCCATGACGAACTGACTGCCTCTATTTATGTCACGGTGAACAGCTCCGCCCACTGCGGCGATGTGATCACGAATAAGGCAAGCGTTGAAGCCGCAAACTACAGTCCTGCTCTTCAAAGCCTTCCTGTTTCGCTGATGATCGTTTGCGGTCAATGTGGTGACGGAGTGGACAATGACAATGACGGAGCCACGGATTACCCGAATGACTTCAG
>JBBTTQ010000106.1:0-5171 GCA_038064175.1 Patescibacteria group bacterium | reverse complement strand
GAAATCCTGCGTAAATGGCATCCCGCATAGGCTGCAGAGTCAGTGAGCAATTGCCTTTCCGATCTCTGCGTAGGTTTGTTTCCCATGGGCGTACGTCCGCCAGAGTTTCTGTACCTTCGGAGTTCTCTTTTGCCTCACTTTCCGATGACAGGATTTACAGAACCACAACTGCCTGCCTTCATACCTGCCAAACTTCTTCAGCTCACGGGAATTGCAACAAGGACATATTTTTCATGGTGCATTGGGAAAAATCTGAGCATATCTCCGCTACAGGAAGAGACAAACCCCTCATTTTAGCAACCAAAATTGTCCATTAAGCCCAAAATGGACATTCTGTAAGTACGAATGGACATGAAACCGTCAAAATAACCCTGAGAAGCGGAAATAGAGGCAACAGAGGGAATAGAGGGAATAGAAGCAATAGAGGATGCACTATTTGTGTCCTTCCTCTCCTTCTTCTATTGCCCGGTTATTACAGCTTCCTGACCTTCTGCTCATTCCCTTCATCCCGGACTTCGAAGCCGAGACTCCGGATTTCATCCCGCAGACGGTCGGAAGCCGCAAAATCCTTGCGCGCACGGACTTCTTTTCTTTGCCTGAGAAGCTCTGTGACCTTCGGAGGAAAATCCTCCTGCTCTTGGGCGAAACAACCGAAGGTATGCTCGACGATCCGTTGAAATTCTCTGATTTCGGCTTTGGTTTGCGGATTTATTTGTTTCTGATTCCGTGTCCGGGTCATGGTATCGAACACCAGGGCGAGTGCCGCCGGCGTATTCAAATCACTCTCCATCGCTTCCATGAACTTCCGTACCCATTCCCCCGGCCCTGCTTGTCCTTCTTGCTCTCGTCCACTCCATTCCCCCATCCATTCCGTAATTTTCCTCCTTGCTTTGTGCGCATCTTGAAGTCCCTTCCACGTGAACTTGAGCTGCGTGCGGTAATGGACGGAGAGGAGGTAGTACCGGAGATCGAGGGGGCTGAATCCTTTTTCGACGATGTCCTCAAGACTCAGCACATTGCCAAGACTCTTCGACATCTTCGCTTCCCCCAAATCGATGCGCCTTTTATGCAGCCACATGCGGACAAACGGCCTTTTTCCCGATGATTCCGACTGCGCGATCTCGCATTCATGGTGCGGGAAAATATTGTCTTCGCCACCCGTGTGGATATCGATCTGCTCGCCCAGGAATTTCCTGCTCATCGCCGAGCACTCGATGTGCCACCCGGGGAATCCGGCGCTGGAGTCTCCCTCCTCCGTCGACACCCTCTTCCCGGTTTCAAAATTCCATCGAAGAAGGTGGTGACTGTTTTCGCCGACGCATTTTTTCCAGAGCGCAAAATCCGCCGGATGTTTTTTCTCTTCGCGCACGCCGATTCTCGATCCTGCGCTCAGATTCTCCAGAGTATTTCCGGATAATTTTCCATATTCAGGAAACGACTCGACGGAAAAATAGACGCCGTCTTCCGTCTCATATGCGTGGCCGTTCTTCAGAAGCACCTGGATGATTGAAAGCATCTCAGGAATTGTTTCCGTGGCACGTGGCCTTGAAAATGGCTCCAGTAAGCCAAGATTTCTCTCGTCTTCGAGATACATGTCCTCATATTTTTTCGCAATCGCGAGGGGGTCGATCTTCTCGACTCTCGCTTGCTTCTCCACTTTGTCCTCGCCGTCATCGCGGTCGGAGACGAGATGGCCGACATCCGTGATGTTTTTCACGTGCTTCACTTTGAAGCCACTCACTTCCAGAAAACGACGGAGCAGATCCGCCATCAGAAAAGAGGAATAATTTCCGATGTGCGGCCGGCCATAGACCGTGGGTCCGCAGGTGTACATCGTGACGACCTTCGGATCCTGCGGAGTGAAGACTTCCTCCTTTTTTGTGAAGGTGTTGTAGAGGCGGAGTGGCATGAATGAAGAAGGTGGATTTTTGTGGGACAAGAATATTCCTGTCCCAGGAAAATCACATTATGCTACTGTTACTTCCTTGCAGAGGTACACATCCTGGATCGCATGCAGGATCTCGACGCCCTCAGAAAAGGGCTTCTGGAAGGCCTTTCTGCCGGAGATCAGCCCCGTGCCGCCGGCGCGCTTGTTGATGACGGCGGTCATCACGGCCTGTTGCAGGTCATTGTCCCCCGAGGCGCCGCCGCTGTTGATGAGACCGATGCGCCCCATGTAGCAGTTGGCAACCTGGTAACGCGTCAGGTCGATCGGGTGATCGCTTGAAAGTTTTTCGTAGACGCGCTTGTCCGTCTTTCCATACGACGACTCCTGACCGAGCGCCAGGTAGCCGCCGTTATTTTCCGGCAATTTCTGCTTGATGATATCGGCCTCGAGTGTGACCCCCAGATGATTGGCCTGACCCGTGAGGTCGGCGCTCAGGTGGTAATCTTTGCCTGTCCCGCGTAGCCCCACGTTACGGGGCGAAGTGGGGTCCATCTTGAACGCGCTGTTCCGGAGGTAGCACCAGAGCACCGTGAAGAGACCGAGCCTGTGCGCCTCCGCGAAGGCGGCGCCGACTTCCTGAATCTGGCGGCCGCTTTCCGAAGATCCGAAATAGATCGTCGCGCCGACACCGAGCGCACCCATGTCCTGAGCCTGCTTTACGGACGCGAACATCACCTGATCGAATTTGTTCGGGTAGGTCAGAAGTTCATTGTGGTTCAGTTTCACGATGAAGGGGATCTCACCCGCGTACGCCCGCGCAACAATACCGAGCGCGCCCACGGTCGACGCAACGGCATTGCACCCGCCTTCGATGGCAAGCTTCACGAGATTTTCCGGATCGAAGTAATCGGGATTTTTCGCGAAGCTCGCACCGGCTGAGTGCTCAATACCCTGATCGACAGGAAGAATGGAAAGATAACCCGTCCCTTTGAGTCGCCCGTGGTTGTACATCTTCTTGAGCGCATCGATCACCTTCTTCGGCCGGTCGGACTTCGAAAAAATCGTGTCCACCGCCTTCGGCCCCGGGAGATGCAGTTTCTCCTTCGGGATCGTCTCGCACACGTGCACCAGAAGGGATTTGGAATCTTGCCCAAGAATGGCTTGAATCTCGCTGAATTTCATAGGAGAGGAAGAAGTGGTTCTGGTGCAGCCTACACGGGAGCGCCTCGCGCTTCCAGCGCCCTTGACACACAATCATTTTTAATTTACTTTGGTTTCGTTCACATATGTTGAAACCAGGCGCCAAGCGGAGGCGATTCTCCCCTTCGCGCCCGGCTTCCTTGTCAGGGATGAGCATGGATTGATGTTCTTCCGTGAACATCGGCTCCCCCGAAGGATGAAGTCGGCAAACTCCTTTAGGAAAAGGAGACGTGTGATGTTGGTCCTCAGTCGTAAACGAGGTGAACGCGTGATGATCGGCGACATTGAAGTAACCATCTTGAAGATCCAAGGCAATCGTGTCCGTCTTGGAATTAGCGCGCCTCGGGAAATCCCGGTACACCGACAGGAAGTGTACCTGAGTACACAGGCAGCGAAGGATAATGCCAAGCCGCCCGCGACCAACACGTAAGTTGTCTGCAGAATGCAGACACTTGTCGGCAGCCGCAGGGCTGCCGACACTTTTTACGGACGGGGAACTATCCAGAAATGTCGCTTGGGAATTTATTCCCATGTTCGGTTTTTTTGTCCTTGTGTATGGAAACGATCTGTCTCCATCTTATACCAATTTGCAATAATGATGACACTCATACCGCGAAGCATTCGTCCATTAAACAGGCAAAACAGGCTCACGGTTCGTGGTGTTTAGAATGCGAAGTGGTATTAGGATACTGTTCGCGCAAACACTACCAGAGGTGTGACACTGACTTTACCGCTTGAATATGCTGAAAAATTGGAAGTTCGCTGGCAGAGAAAAAGGGTGATTTTACGCCTCCGCTTCGGACGCCCTGTTCACGACAATCTGCTGGACGATCGCGAAGAGGGTGGAGATTCCCCAGTATAGCGACACCGCCGCGGGAAATTGAAAGGCGAAGGCGCCGATCATGATGGGGAGTCCGTAGAGCATCACATTCTGCTGCATTTTTTGCGGCGACATTTCTTTCTTCCCGTCCTCTTTCTTCTCCTGTTCCTTCTTCACGCGTTTGCGGTCATTGATGGCAAATGAAAGTTTAAGCTGAACAAATTGCGCGGTCATCAGGAGCGCGGGAACGATGAAGAGGTTTGGTTTCAATAGATCCAGACCCAAAAAATTCGTGTTGAAGGTCCACGGGAGATCCTGATACGCGCCGTAAATCAGGTGCCGCGAGAGCGCGAGCACCGATCCGTCGCGGATGGTGTAAAAGAGACCGATGAGTATCGGAAACTGAATGAGCATCGGCAGGCACGACTGGAAGGGATTCACTTTATGCTCTTTCCAGAGCTTCATCGTCTCCTGCTGCATCCGCTGCGGATCATTTTTGAATTCGCTCTTGATGGCATCCAGTTTTGGCTGCAACTTCTGCATCTCCTTCTGTCCTTGCAACGCATGCTGTGTCGGGAAATAGAGCGCTATCTTCACGAGGAGCGTCAGCACGATGATGGCGATACCAAGGTTATGATCGGGGAGCAGGGACGCCACAAAGATCAGGAAATTCAAAAAAGGCTTCGTAATGAACGTCCGGAAGATCTTCGTGATGGGACCTGCTTCGTGGATGAAAAAACGCGCTACGGCCTCTTTTTGCTCGAATCCTTCGGGGAGCTCCAGACGCACCAGATACTCTCCAAAACGCCCGAAAACGGAGTATTTCCAGGGTGCGAGGTCGATCACAGCCTGCCCTCCCGCAGGGAGGCTCAGGAGAGACGTGCAGGGCAGCGCGGTGGTCTCAGCCGTCAGAGGCTCACCAAGGACGGGCTCACCGGTTTCTGAGAAGTACACGTCAACGGGAGGGGCGGGGCAACGATCCGACACAGGAAGTTCTCTGTCCGTCGCATTTTTGAGGACCAGCACCGGGTGGTGCCCGCCTTTGATCGTCGGATCCTGCGCCGAAAGCGACACGCCGGCTAAGGGCGGCTTGCCGCCGAATTTTTCCGGAAAGAACGTTTTGATCGCAAACTGCGAAAGGATATAGATCGCAGCGAAGATCAGAGCGAATTCAAGGAGTTGCCGGTATTTCCTTTGTCCTGAGCCTGTCGAAGGGTTTTGCTCTGCCATGAGGGGAGGTATTGAAGAAGTTGCTCCGCGTCT
>JBBTTQ010000105.1:0-8149 GCA_038064175.1 Patescibacteria group bacterium | reverse complement strand
GAGCTCATTACGGTAATCACAAGGCATTCATAACGTTTTGAACGCGAAGTGGTATCACAAAACTCAATGCTTCATTGAATCTCATACAGAACCCACTCCGCCCCCCGTTCCACTTCCTTCAGATTCACTTTAAACCTGTTGACGTTCCACCCCTGCTGTCTGCGCGTGTCCCAGAGAATATGCGTGATGTCGTACTCCTTCAAAAACGTTCCAGGATCGATGGTCATCCGCCGACAGGTCTGCTGCACGAGGTGAAGCTCGTAGGTGCGTTTCCTGGGATCCGTCTCAATGACGTCCGGATCGTAGAACAGAACCGGATCCTCCTCGATCCTCCACGCCGGCATAGGCAAAGCTATTTTTGCCAAACAATAGCGCTCCGCAAGCTCTTCGTCGCGGATCAGCATATAGTTCAGCCGCGCGCTATAGGGCACGTCGTGCTTCGTGTGGCTCGCAAGGAACCGCATGGTGTCGACATCGGAGAGAATCGTCGTCCGGGGAAGTCGCCGCAATTCCGGCAGAGCGCTCGCGAGATGCTGTTCGGTAAACCTGCCTTCATCGATCCGAAAATAATTGATCACGTATCGGCCGTCGTAGGCAATGCCAAGAAGGAAGAGGAGTGAGCCGACGAGTGAGAGAACGAGCCATTTGGAATCTTTGATGTGGAGTACACTCAAGAGGAAGACCATGACACCGGCAAGAACCAGCGGGAAGAGATAATGCGAGGAGAAGAGGAACACGACTCCGTGGATCACCTGCTGATGGAGAACGATGAACGCGGTCAAGACCGTGATGCCAACGAGTGCGCACCGTTTCCGAAGCTCCTTCGTGACGACAAACGCTCCCCAGACCCCAAGAACCTGCAACAGGAAGAGTCCGGTTCGGAACCACGATTCCGGCTCCCGGGAATGCAACAGTTCCAGACGGGGACGAACGAGCTCCATGAGCGGATGCCTGGAAGCGGCGAAGAGCGTTATGGCGTGCGGGACGGCGAAGAGAACGCCCGTCAGAAGAAACAGGACGAGCCACTGCCAGGAAAGCAGCGCGCGGGAAGGCTCGTGACGAAAGAGCGCAAGGAATCTGCGAAAGAACCCGGGGTGCTCGTGCTTCTTTTCCAAGATGCGCTCATAGATGAGCCAGAACAAAAGGAGTCCCGCCCATGCCCACGCAAACGTCCAGCTCCAAAAATAAATCCCAACAAGCGTGCCGAGAATGACGCCACCGAAAAATCCGAGGATGCGCCTGCCTCGAACGCCTTCGACAAGAAAGCAAAGAGCGAGAAGAACCAGAAGAAAACTTTCGCGCTGATGGACAGGACGATTGAGGTTATACAGTTCGAGCAAGCAGAAGAGCGCCGCACCGCTGAACGAAACCCAAAGGGAAAACCCTGAAAGACGCAGGAACCAAAAGAGTGTGAGAAAGAGGAGCGGCGGGATGACGGCGTCCAGAATCTGAAACACTCCTGCGGCGGTCAGTCCCGTCCAGGCAAAAAGTCTTCCTTCCCATTCCTCGAGAAATGCACCCTGCAGCGGCAGGATATCGATGTCGCCGATGATGGCCTCCGCGGACTGCTCCGGACGCCCCTCCAACGCTTCGGTAACCCGCGAAAGGTACAAATCTTCATCGGAATTCAGCTCCACCGGGAGCCCCTGTGAGAGCGGGTAGGTGAAGTACAGCAACTGCGGCAGGGAGATCAGAATCCCGAAGCTTAGAGCCGTGCCGATGACAAGCGACCGGAAACCTTGTTCGGACATGGAGGAGATTGTAGCAAAGCGGAGGACACGTAAAGACACGAACGACAGAAAGGACATGGAAGAAAGGCTTCTTTTTTGTCTTTCGTGTCTTCTCTGTCTTTCGTGTCCTCACGCGCGAAGGTATCCTCCTCCGCGACTCATGGAGCATTCAACCCTCATCCTCGGCGCCGGTCCTGCCGGTATGGCAGCCGCGATGGAGTTGACGCGCGCCGGGAAAACATCGACCGTCATCGAGAAAGCGACCATGGTGGGAGGGCTTGCGAAAACCCTCACATTCGAGGAACCGGAAGGGACCTACAGGACGGACATCGGACCCCATCGTTTCTTCAGCAAGAACAAATATCTCTACGATTTCATCGAGGATCTCCTTGGTGAGGAATGGATCCGCGTTCGCAGACAGACCCGGTTTGTGGTCGACGGGAAATATTTTTTCTTCCCGATCCGGATGGGCAACGTGCTCCTGCAGATGGGATTCTTCAAAGCAGTTCGCGTTCTCCTCGATTACATGATGGAACGGGTGCGCGCCCTCGTAAAACCCCGTCCCATGCGTTCATTCGAGGACTACGTCGTCGCCCAGTTCGGCCGAACGCTGGCGGAATTTAATATGCTCAACTACACTGAAAAAATTTGGGGCATCCCCTGCTCTGAGATCAGCGTCGACTGGGCCCTCCAGCGGATCGGGGGCTTAAGCATCTGGACGACGCTCAAAAAAGCGCTCTTTGGGGGCAACGGACCAAAGACGCTCGTCGATGAGTTCTACTATCCGTCGCAAGGCAGTGGTCTCATCTACGAAACGATCAGAAAAAGAATTGAAGAGAAAGGGAGCACTGTCCTGACATCATCCGAACCCGTGAACATCCGCTGGAAAGGGAAGAAAGTCATCCACGTGGATGTGCGCACGGCCGACGAGGAAAGGACGCTTGAGCCTGCATCCACGGTCTGCTCCATTCCCATCACGGAGGCGGTGAAATTATTCGATCCCCCGGCGCCCGCGGACGTTCTTCAGGCGGCAAAGAACCTTCGCTTCCGCGCGCAGGCATATCTCTTCCTCACGGTGAACCGGGAATATGTGACGCGCGACAATTGGGTGTATTTCCCGGACAAGTCCGTTCCCTTCGGTCGGTTCTCGGAGATGAAAAATTTCAGCCGTTTCATGTGTCCGCCCGGCAAAACATCCCTCTTTGTGGAATTTTTCTGCTTCGAGGGTGATCCTGTTTGGAATATGGACAAGGATGCCCTCTTCGATCTCACGATCCGTTGGTTCGAGAAACTGAAACTACTTCGGCGCGACGAAGTTCAGAGCGTCCGTCATATGAAGCTTCCGCACGTGTACCCCATCTACGATCTTCACTACAGAGAGAATCTTTCAAGGATCACCGATTGGCTCGACAGTTTTGAGAACTTTTACGCCGTCGGGCGGCCAGGTCGGTTCCGGTACACCAATCAGGATCATTCCCTGGAAATGGGAATCCTCGCTGCGCGCAGCATCATCGAAGGCCGCAGGATGGATATCGAAAACGTGGGCAAGGAGAAGGAATATTTCGAACGCGGCTTCGTCCCGGAACAGAAATTGTCTTCGGAACAATAGAAACCCTTTGTACGATTCGCTCTGTCTTCAAAGAAGATCGCTTGCCAAAAGAAACCACCCAATCGCCAAACGCCAAGAGAGGGTTAAGAGTTAAGAACCAGGGCTTCAAGATAGTTTTTGGGGGACATTGAAGAGTCAAACGGCCTGAAAATGCCTGTTGTCAATGAGTGGGTTTTGACAGTACAAAGCATTAAAACTAGAAGCTAGAAGCTATAAGCTAATCACCTCATGTCGCCCCGCCCCTATTACCGCGTCCTCCCGCATGCATTCCGACTCTTCAGCCTCAAGACGGCGGCCCGCACAGCCGTGCCGACGCTTCGGTATTACCTGAAGCGTAATCCATTGCCCCCATCGGAGAAACCCGCGCTGTTTACCATGAACATCCTGCCGCCTTTGGCGACCGTGTGGTATCACTTTGTGCGAAAAAATCTGGCCGACGGAGTCGATGTGACGATCTTTGATTGCTCAGGAAGACTCGAACCGAAGGATTTCCCCGGCGCGCGCGTGCAGAAGTTTTTAAACTTCTATGCCGCGACAAAATCAGATGAATTTCTCAGAATCATCGCGAGGAACCGGCGTATCGGATGGATTTGCGATGACGATATGTTCCCGATGAGCGGAGCCATGCTCGATGTTCTCGAACGGGAATTCCACGATCCGAAAACCGCTTCCGTGAGTTTCCGGCCGCGCGACTGGTGGCATTTCGAGATCGATGGGAAATCCTATGAACCCAGCAGCAGCTACTGCATCGCGTTCAACCGGAAAATTCTCATCGACCGGGAGAATCTCTCGCTTGCGCCGGCAAGCGGGAACACCCACCCCTCCGACATTGGCAAACCTCCCGGTCGCTACGACACGTTCGACAAGGCCAATGAAATTCTTCTTAGAAAGGGATACCGGTGCTTCATCGTCTCCAAAGTGGAGCGCGATCAGTATCTGACCGGCTTCAGCGGCATGAGCGGCGCCGTGATTCTCCTCGATTACTTTAAAACACCGGATCAGGTGATGGACTACTACCTCTCTCCCCCGAAGAAACAGTGGAGCGGGAACGTCCTCTTCGGAACGCTCTCTTCCATGCTCGCAGTCCACACCATTCTCGAATCGTATGAAAAAATCACGGGGAAGGTCTATGATATTCCTTCACTCCCCGCGCGCTCCGTACTCGAAAAAATACGGGAAGATCACAAGCCATTTCTCCGGCCCGGTCATTCTCCCGCGTGGTTTGACGATGTGAGGAAACGGCTCCTGGAGGCTCTCTGATCTAAAGAACACGCGTGGCGGAATCATTGGTATGAACCCCAGAGCAAGCTCTGGACTCTCTTTTCCGCAGCAAGCTGCGGGGAATCAAACCATCACCTTCGCTCGCAGATCAACTGCAACCTGGCCACTCGTCCACCGAAGCTCCCACAGGAGCGAAGGTGGATTGAGCGACTACATTCCATTGCATTCCTCCTTCAGGACATAGGTCTTCGGCTCATCATCCGTTTCAAAGACGACGTTTGCGCCGTCTACGAGTTGCTGAACGATGGTATAGACGGGACAACGCTCCGCGTCATAGGAGACAATTTGCAGATCATCACGGAAGATTCCCCCCGCAAACATCCGCGCATTCACGTCCCCTTGCGCGCGAACGATCGCTCCTTTTTCCGCGTGCAGATTGACCCAATCGCGCGCGAGGTCCCATGTGTAAAAGCCTTCCGTCGCAAGCCCCAGATTCTTCGGGATCCGGTCAACGGTGCGGTCGAACCAGGCATTGCAGGAACCGGAGGCATAGAGACAGAGCGCTCCCGCATCAGCGATCAGGGCAAGGCTGATAACAGCTCCCGTAAAAAGCGGTCTGAAGCGGCCGAAGAATCGTGATGTTTCAAAAATCCCATAGACGGCGAACCCGAGAAGCACGATGTACCCCGGAAACGCATAGCGAACATTCAGGACTGGCCATACGGCAAAGAGCGACCAGATGCCGATCATCATCGTGATGAGGAATGTTTGTTCCTTCCGCGCTCTCCATGCGCCGTAAACCGCAAACGGCAGCAAAACGGGGAGAATGTTTTTGAGGGGATCCAGATAATAGCTGGCATTGATGAAGAATTGACGAAAGATGCCTGCTGATTTGATGCTTAGTTCTCCCGTGTAATCATTCTCGAGTGTCCCGAAGACGGCTATGTTTCGAAGGAACCAGAGCGATGCAAGCGCTGCGGCAAGGAGCATGCCGCCGATGAACCATGGACTCCGGAGGTGATTTCTGAGTTTCCAGAACGTATACAGAGGAAGGAAGAGAAAGAGCGGCAGTGCATTATAGCGCGTGAGACACGCAAGTCCGAGGAAGAGCCCCATGGCCAGATACCACCGTAGGCCGCGCTCCGCAGACAGATACGCGTGAAGCGTGAGGAGAAAGAACAGCGTCAAAAGCAGATCCGCGCTCCCAAGCTGCGTCATCACCGCAAAACCGTGGTGCAGAGAGATGAGGATGACTCCCCAGTAAGCGGCCCTCTCCCCCATCGTCCGCTTGAGAAGAAAGTATGCCGCGATGAGAACTCCGATTCCGGCGAGCAAGGTCGCAAGCTTCATACCGAGGCTGTACCCGAATGCGGCAACCAGCGGATACGCCGTGACAGCATGCAGCGGCATGTGCTTGCGATGGAGTTCTCCGAGAACGGCATACTGTCCTTCTGTCCAAAAACTTTCTCCAAGCAATGCGTACAGTGCGGAGTCACTGACGACGGGAAGATCGACCGTGGGAAACCAGAGGAGAACGGCAAGCGCGCATGCCCCCACAAGCCCAACGAGAGAGAGGCGCTTCATGGGCGTAGAGTACCATTCCCATTGAAGTCCTGAAGAGGCAGACAACAAAGAAAGGCCATAAATGGCAAATTCCAATATCGAACATTTGTAGGGGAGGAACGTTCCTCCCCTACAAATTTCTTCATTTGTTTCTTAGGGACTTTTTTGGAGCGACTTTTTAGACATACATCGAACACGAAGGAAAACCTGCAGTGCCCGGAACCAATCCTTCCAACTGATCTTCTTTCCCTCCGCGACCGACCGTGGATGATAGGACGTGGGTTCCTCAACTATGGGAACACCCCTTCGCGCCAACATTGCTGTGAGTTCCGAGTCGAGGCGGAAATCATCCTCCGTGAGCGGGAGCGTTTGTAAAATATCCCGGCGCACCATCTTATAGCAGTTGGGTTGGTCCGTCAGGCGTACCCAGAAGAACGCGTTGAAGATCCATGTCAGCACCGTGCCGCCGATGTAGAACTTGATGTGCGCGTATTGCCGCTGGGTTTTGAGCCTCCGCGATCCGATGATCGCCGGCCGGCCTTCCCGCTCCGCCCGTTCGAGCATGATGAGAAGTTCCTCCGGGTTATATTCGAGATCCGCATCCTGCACGACGACGTATGTCCCCTTCGCGTGCGCGTATCCCATGCGTACAGCCGATCCCTTGCCTCCATTTTTTTTCTCCAGCACCAGATCCTGCGGCCGCGCGCGGCTCTTCAGGATCGCAAGCGAACCGTCCGTCGATCCATCATCCACATAAATAATCTGCGCAAACGGGCATGCCGCAAGCACGAGATCGATGATCTGATAGAGCGTTCGCTCCTCGTTGAAAACTGGCATGACGATCGTCAAGCGTGGTTCATGCATGCGGAAAGACTACAGGAAAACATCATTCCATTGCCACAATGTTGGCAACGCATGTAAAAAAATCGTAGCTGAAACCCAAGAATCGCTCGGCGCGCAATGCGGCAATGTGACCATGTAACAATGCTTTCATTTCATTTCATGTATAAACCTCTCAATCAGTTTTGGTAATGCATGTTCATGGACGATCTTTTCTCTGAGGCCATGCCGCAAGCGATCTTTCTCTGCTTCAGAGAATGTCAGGACATGCTGAATCTGCTCCGCAAAGCGATCCTCGGCCGGACGCAGAAGTTCCGGGAGCACTGCTTCGGCCGATGCCCCGGAAGAGAACGGAATACAACTTGAAGCCATGGCCTCCAGAATGGATTTGTCGAGGCTCGTCTCGCTCGCATGCAGGAACGCTTCGGCTCTCTGGAGGAGGGGCAAAACATTTTTCGGCGTCAGGCTTTGGATGGTGACCCGTTCTTTGAGGCCGCGCCGGGCGATGGAGTCTTTGAGATCGCTCAGAACCGCCTGATCATCCTTGGTAATGGGTCCGCCGACGATCGTGAGATGATACTCACGGGGGAGACTCGCAAGTGTATTGATGAGCACATGCAGCCTCTTCGCGCGCGTGATGCGGCTGACCGTCACGAGGAGCCCCTTCTCACGAGTCCCCTCACCCGGACGATAACGATCCGTATCGATGCCGTGCCCCGTAGTCACGCTCTTTTTGGTTGGAAGCGGCATCCCGTGTTTCGAGGCGCTGAAGACCTTCCGGACGCAAAGCAAAGCGATCCTGAGAGGCCACCTGGCCCCGCGCGCCTCGTACCAGAGGTACATCGGTTTCCGGAGAAGAAGCCAGACGGGTGCGCCGAGCGCGATCCAGAGCGGAACCATGTGCACAAAGACTGCGTCATAATTCTTCCGCTCAGACCAGATGAGACCCCAGAAATGAAGAATCTGTCCGATACGGGACTCGCCTTTCTCCTTCCGCATCGACTGCACCGCCACGTTCTCAGGGAATTCATAGGTACCGGTTGATTGCCCGATCACCGTCACGCGCCCGCAGTGCTTCGAAAATTCCTCGATCCATCGATGGAAAAATCCGAGGACGGGGTTCCGGCGGTCGACTTTTTGAGTGATGATGAGAAGACGCAAACCTGTATGGGAGGAACGTTCCTCC
>JBBTTQ010000104.1:0-5739 GCA_038064175.1 Patescibacteria group bacterium | reverse complement strand
CAAAGTGCGGCGAGCGTGCGCGCCGTCGTCGTTCCGACCAGCAAGGATCCGAGCAGTCCCGGCCCGCGCGTGACTGCGATGGCATCCATCGATTCCGGCGCGGCGCCCGCAAGCGTCAGCGCTTCCTCGATGACCGGCATCATGCATTCGACCTGCTTCCTGGCCGCTTCCTCCGGAATGACTCCGGCCAGGTTCTCAAACGAGCGCATGGAGCTGGAAATCACGTTGCTCTGGACTTTTCGGCCGTCTTCCACGACGGCAACCGCCGTTTCGTCGCATGATGTTTCGATGCCGAGGATGCGCATGAGATACGAAGGAAACCTTCCTGCCGGAAGGCAGGCGAAGGACACGAATGAAATGAAGGACAGGAAGGCTATTCGCGTCTTCCGTGTCCTTCGTGTCCGGTGGATCATACGTTATTCTGCATCCATGAGAAACAGAGTCATTTCGATCGCCCGCAAGGGGAGGGGGATCGGCGGCATGCAGCGCTTGCAGACAGACCTGGATCGAGCGCTTCTGTCCTCAGCCGACATCGAAATGTCAATCATTCGTCCATGGTCTTCCTGGGACCTGACATTTCCGCTCCGGGCGATTATTGCATCTCTGCTCCATCGCTTCGACGTCATTCATCTGGGAGACGCGGCACTCGCCTTCCTGATTCCTTTTCTGCGTTTCCGGAATACCCGCGTCGTCGTGACGGCCTGCGGGCTCGATGTGATCTTTGGAGCGCCGTGGTACCAGTGGATCCTTCGACGAACGCTTCGGCGCGCGGATCACGTGATCTGCATCAGTAACGCGACGGCGGGCGAAGTTGGGAAGAGGGGAGCGCCTCCTCATGCAATATCCATGATTCCGTGCGGTATTTGGGAAGAAAAAAATTTGCGGTGCAGGAACGTTCCTGCCACCCGCTGTCCTGGGAAGTGTCTTCTTTTCATCGGCCGGTTGATTCCCAGGAAAGGAACCGCGTGGTTCCTGGAACATGTTTTTGTGAAGCTCCATTCGGAAGATCCGTCTTTGAAATTCATCATTGCGGGAGAGGGTCCCGAGAAACGCCGGATTCTCGAGCTTCGCGACCGCTTACAACTTCAGGATGCCGTCTCAGTCATGGGTTTGATCGATGAAGGGGAAAAAACGAAGCTGCTTTCGAATGCCGCTCTCTTTGTGATGCCCAACGTTCCAACGGAGGGTGATATGGAAGGCTTCGGGATCGTTTGTATCGAGGCAAGTGCCGCGGGAACCCCCGTACTGGCGTCGCGGATGGAAGGAATCACGGACGCTGTGATCGATGGCAAAACGGGAAGATTTTTTGAGCCTCTGAATGCAGAGAGCTGCATCCAGGCTGCCCGGACTCTGCTTGGGTCAAAGCCAGACCGTGATGCAATCCGAAACGCAACCATCGAAACGTTTGGATGGTCGAAAATTGCAGCAAAGTATTGCTCTGTGTTTTTCCCTGAGCGCCTATGAAAATCGGAATTGTCACCTGGGATTACCATAAACCGAAGGGCGGCCTGGGGCGCGCCATGCGGATCCTGGAGTCTTCGCTGCGACGACTTGAACATGAAGTCTCTGTTCTCGCGCCCCATTCGACGCGCGGCGGGTCTTTTTTCTTTTCTTTCCTGCTCCTGTGGAAACTGAAACCGTGGGTGAGGCGCAATGCCCTGAATGCGCTTATCCTCCCCGTGGGACCGGGCGGTCTTTTTCTCTTCAGGAAACCCCCCGTTCGGAGCATTGCCGTCTGCTATCACACGTATACTCAGCAATCGAATCTCGTACCGGGACAGCGGTGGAAGAAAATATTCATTCCGTTCGAGCGCCGTACGCTCGGCATTTCCGATGGAATCATTTGCTACGCAAAAGACACTCTGGAAGCGTTGAAACGATTGTACCCCTCCCGGCGAATCCGTCTCTGCACGCAGTACGTCCCGTTCGAACCCGTGAAGGCGGCCGGGAAGGAAAATTTCTGCATCTGCATTGCGCGACTTGAAAAACGAAAGGGCGTTGCAGTGCTGCTGCGAGCCTGGGAAGTTGTCTCAAAACGTCATCCCGGGACGGAGCTGCTCATCGTTGGTGACGGGATTCTCTCGCCTGGCATCGACCGGATGATCGCATCTCTTCAGCATGTCCGTCGCATCCCTTCGGTGTCGGAATCTGAACTTCAATCGCTGCTTGCGTATGCGCGCATCGCTGTCTGCCCTTCGTATCTTGAAGGATTCGGCTTAGCTGCCGTTGAAGCGGGGCTTTCCGGTTGCGTTGTCGTTGCGTCCGACACGGACGGCCTTCGAAATCTCTTTGAACACCGGAAGACAGCCATTCTCGTGCCCTCCGGAGACAGCGTTGCTCTTTCGTCCGCATTATCTGCAGTACTGGAAAACCGGGAATTTGCCTCGGTGCTTGCAAATAACGCGCGGGATACTTTAGACAAGCATACAAACCGCCTCGCAACGGACAGGGAGTTACACGAGGCTCTTTTGGGGCTATGCTCCATTCCAGAATGATCGACCTCCGCGATCGCCGAAGTTCACTGACGGGAGTTTCCCTCCTGCTGCTCCTGCTTCTTTTTTTGAAATATGCGTGGACGGCGCTCGTGTTTGACGTCCCCCTCGGCTACGACCCCGGTATGTATCGTTATTTGTTTCTCCGCTACAGCGCATCATTTCCGTTTCTCCCGTCCTTAGACCCCTGGGGCATGGAACAGCCCACGGGACTCTTCTTGCTCTCCGCATTACCGCTCAAATTTCTTTCCGTTGATCTGATGCTCGGATGGATCTGGAATCTTGTTCCGGTTTTTCTGAGCGGAACATTTGCGTGGATTTTTTATCGTAGAGAAGGCGCGGTCACCGGTGTCTGCGTTCTTCTCATGGCGCTCATCAGCATTGCGCAATATGACGGATTCATCGCGATGTACTGGAAAACGTTCGCCTCGCTCTTTTTTATGATTCTGACATTCACATTTCTTGAGCGGAAATCATGGATGGCGATCCCCGCGGGCGCCCTGACGATTGCGATCCATCATCAGACGGGATTCCTCTTCCTCGTCACGGTCGGATCCTGGGCGGCGATACGGCTTTGGATGGACCGAAAAAAACCTCCTCTCTGGCTTTTTGTCACCGTCGGCGTTGGCGCCCTGCTTGGAATTCTCTTCTATGCGCCCATCTGGTCGACTGCGGTTTTGCCGCACTTTGTAAGCGTTTTTTCCGGCGCTTCGATGCCAGCGGGCTCCTTTCCTCCACCTGCATTCTTCTTTCTCCATCAAGGGATTCTGCTCTTTTTCGGACTTGGCGGCTTTGTCATCAGTTTTCAACGCGAGCGAGGCACTCTCTGGCAATGGGCTGTTCTCTGGTCTGGGGTCTTTGTGGTCATGCATTTTTTCTTCTATCGACGATTCTTCCTTCACCTGGATTTTTTCCTGGTGCCGTTTGCGGCGCGGGGACTCGTCCAGCTGTGGAAGATGCATCGATCGTCATTCGCGCATGTTTTGATCGCTTTGGCCCTGCTCGCGCAAGCCGTTGCGTCTGCATATTCCTTTGCGCCGGAGATGTTTCCGTTCTGGTGCAGGATGCTCCCATCCGTCTGCAGCGCGTTTCCTCCGATCGTCCCAGAGCCCGAAATAACCGTCGAGGCATTGCGGGAAATGTCCGCCGCGCGTCACCGCATTCCGACCGAGACGCTTATTCTCTCCTTGGAACCGACGAGTACGCCCTGGCTTCGCGGATGGATGCCGGATCATCGCGTCGCGGGACCGGGTATTTTCTCTTCACCGTGGGATTATGACGGCTGGGAACGATTCCTCCTAGGGAATGAGAGCGACCGAAGAGAATTACTCCGTGATCTGCGGGGACCGGTGTTCCTCTTCGTGTCGCCAGGTTTTTTGAAGTATTATGGAGCGGCATCAGAAAATTTCCTCAATGATCCATGTTTTCAGACCACTGAATTTGCATCTTTCCTCTCCGTTTCATGTCTGTAGTTTCTTTTTTTCCAACCCGCGCAATAGCCGCTGAGTTCTTCGGGTTCGCAATTCACTGGTACGGCGTGATGTACCTCCTGGCATTCATCATGGCTCTTATCCTTCTCCCCAAGCTGCAACGGGAACGTGGACTGAATCTTTCGCGCGAGCAGTGGGCATCCGTGGTTTCCTATGCGGTCTTCGGCGTCATCGTTGGAGGAAGACTGGGATATGTGCTGTTTTATGAGCCGCGCTATTTCTCCATCCGACCGACGGAAATAATCGCCGTCTGGAACGGAGGCATGTCCTCCCATGGGGGATTTGTCGGCGTTGCGCTTGCCCTTTTTCTGTATTGCTTCAGGCATAAGCTCGATGTCCGTACGCTTGCGGATACCATCGTTGTTCCTGTCGCGATCGGCCTTGCCTTCGGGCGGTTCGGGAATTTCATCAATCAGGAACTCTATGGCACCGTGACGGATCTTCCCTGGGGTATTTCCATCCCGGGTGAGGACGGACTTCGGCATCCCACGCAGATCTATGCGATGATGAAAGATCTGTTGATTGCAGCACTCTGTTACTGGCACCTGCACGGTGTGCGTCCTGTCCGGCCAGGGAGAACGTTCGCGCTGTTCCTGATTCTCTACGGAGTACTTCGATTCCTTCTGGAGTATCTTCGCGCGCAGAATCAGCCTCTCATCAATCTTGGAATCCTGCATGTCAGTTACGGCCAGCTCCTGACCATTCCCATTCTTTTCATCGGCGCTTTGCTTTGGATCTGGCTTCGAGGTGACCCGAACGAATCTCGTTGGGAAATTTGAAACTCCGCGTCGTGGATTCGGGATTGCGTTCTCTCGAGAGCGTCTGACATGCATAGGCAGCGTTGGTCAGGAAGGATCGTCGATGAAGCTCGCAGGGCGGCATTTTCCTAAGCGCTCTGAAGTGAGCATCTGTGCCATATCCTTTGTGCCTTTCGAATCCGAACTGCGGATATGTCCTCGATGCCTCTACCATCCACCGGTCGCGGTGCACCTTGGCGACGATGGAAGCCGCGGCAATGCACGCTTCCGATTCGTCGCCGCGAATGATCGAGGTGTGCGCGCAGTCGAACCAGAATTTGTCCCGCCCATCGACGAGAAGATACGTGGGCTTCAGAAGCGCCGCGAGATTCTGCACCGCTTCTTGCATGGCGCGCTCGGTCGAGGGCAGGATGCCCATCCGGTCGATATCGCTTGCCGGAGTCATCCCGACGCCGAAGACACAGTGTTTTGATATCCATTGAAAGGAAATCTCCCGTTGCTCCGGCGTCAGTTTTTTGCTGTCCGCGATCAGGCAGTGCCCCGCCTGCCTCTTATTCCGCACCGGAGACCAACTGATGAAGGGGGTTTTCCTCGGATACAGAAATGAACGGAGAATGCACGCTGCCGCAATCACGGGTCCCGCAAGTGCTCCACGACCGGCTTCGTCCACCCCCGCGATGAAAGCCAGACGGTCGAACATTGACATAAGTAAGAAAATAGTTTATTATGATCAACCTTCACCGTTCCTTTCCAAACCGTACCAGAGCCAACGTCTGTCTTCACTTCTTTTTCAAAGATTGGGCGAACCGTATCGCGGAGTGAGGACATTTTTGGCTTCAGGGGGGAGGGAAACCTCCTATGGACGATTTCATGATTTTCATGGATGAAGGTTGGGGATGGATTGTCATGATCCCTGCCATGTTCGTCACGATCGTGATCTTGCAAGCTTTCAAGCTGATCGATCACGATTAGAAGCCCGGCCGCCCCCGCGTACGCGGG
>JBBTTQ010000103.1:0-3585 GCA_038064175.1 Patescibacteria group bacterium | reverse complement strand
CGAGCGTACCGATGGCCGTTGCGTACGCCGGATCATCGACCTTTTCGACAACGCCGCCGATGTCGACGGGGAACCCCATCTGCACGGGAAGCCCAAGCACATCACGGGCGAGATCGAGCACGCCGGGAGCTTTGACGGCGCCACCGGTGAGGAGAGCGCCGGCGGGGAGCATGCCGCTCCTGCCGATGCGAGCGAGTTCATTTTTGACGAGCGTGAAAATCTCGTAGTACCGGGCCTGCATGATCTCGGCCATGTACTTCTTGCTGACGGTTTGGGTGTCGACTTTGCTCACAGAGGAGAGATCGATCATCTCGCGCTCGCTCATCTCCGCAGGCAGAACCGAGCCGAACTCGATCTTGATCTTCTCGGCCGTATCCACGGACGTCCTGAGGCCGATCGCGATGTCATTCGTGACGCTCTCGCCTCCGAGCGGCAGCGTGACGGAGTGCAGGATCGTCCCCTCTTCGAAGACGGCGATGCTGGTGCAACCCGCGCCAATGTCCACGACGATGACTCCCAGTTCCTTCTGGCGCTTCGTGAGGGTTGCCTCCGCCGCGGCGATCGTAGCCGGAACCAATGCGTCGATATCGACGCCCGCCTGGTCAATGCACTTCTCCAGATTCTTCACGTGCTGGATATGGCCCGTGATGATGTGCGCCTCCACCTCGAGCCGGATGCCCGTCATGCCGACGGGATTTTTGATCCCCCGCTGTTCGTCGACGGCGTAGGACTTGGGTTCGATATGAAGGATACGGCGGTTCGCAGGAATGGAAACCGCCTGCGCCGCCTCGAGCACGCGGCCGACGTCGTCTGTGGTGATCTCGGCGCCGGAGATCGCGATGACGCCGCGGCTGTCGAAGGCTTCGATGTGCGACCCGCTCATGCCGACGAACACGTGGTTCACCGGAACCCCCGCCATGCGTTCCGCATCCTCGAGCGAGGAGATAATATTATGGATGAGTTCCACGACATCGATGACATGACCCTTGCGCATACCGAGGGACGGCGAAAGGCCGACGCCGATGATATTCGGCACGCGGTACTCCTCCTGTCCTCCGTTCACGACCGCAACCACCGTGCGGATTTTTGCGCTCCCGATATCGAGACTGACGAGGACACGTCCTTTGGACATAGAGACGAGAGGAAAAGAGTGAAGAGAAATTCTTCTGCGTGTGAGCGAAAAAGATCGTGCTTAAGTCTAAAGTGCGCAAAGTTTGTGACGCAAGCGCGGTTCGACTACCTTTCGTATTCAGATCGAGCGAAGTTGAATACAAAATGAATCCGGAATTTTTCTCATACACAAAGGATGAAACATAAAATGTATTCACATAAAAAATACTCAAAATCAGATGAGTATGTTTTGTATTCAAAAAAATCGATCAAAAGACATCACTCAGAGAGAGGTGTCCAGTGTTTGATTCACGAAAACATCGACAATTGCTGCTCTTTTTTCTTCGCTGTCACCTCCGGTGTTTTCACGTCACTGAGAAAATGGCTCTTTCCGTACGGCGTCCCCAGTGTTCCCTGGAGCCGCTTCGAAAGCACCGAAAATTCCATTTCCCTGAAAAATGCGAAGGCCGGTTCCAGATTGATCGTACGGATCTCGAGAAGCTCGAGAGGAAGGCGGATCGGCAAATCGCAGACGAGCGTCGCCATCCGCTCGCAGAAGAACGCCTGCTCGCGGTCGGCAAGGAGCTTTTGCCTCGTCACCGGCTTCACGTCCTCCAGATGATCGTAGAGATTCTTGAGGGTTCCGTAGGTTGCGAGCAACTTCGATGCGGTCTTCGGCCCGATCCCCCGTACGCCCGGGAGATTATCCGAACTGTCCCCCGTGAGTCCTTTGAAGGAGGGGACCTGATCCGGCCGGACGCCGAACTTCGTGAGGATCTCCTGCGGCCCCAGATACTCGGTCTTCTGGTAGCCCTTATGAGGGATCGCAATCCGGATGTTTTCCGCCGCGAGCTGAAAGGCATCCCGGTCGCCCGTCACAATCGTGACGCGCATCCCGGCTTTCTCCGCGAGCCTGGCGTACGCACAGAGGAAGTCATCGGCCTCGTACGCGGCGTCCGACACATGCTGGATCGAGAACGCCTCAAAAAGCTCGAGGATGCGCGGGATCTGGAGATAGAACTCATCCGGGGTCTCCGCCCGCCCCTCCTTATAGGTGGCGTTCTCCTGGTGGCGGAACGTCTCCTCCCCGGCGTCGAAACAGACGAGGATGCTATCCGGTTCCTCGATTTTGAGCATGGAAAGGAGCATGGAGGCAACGCCGTACACGGCATTGGTCTGTTCGCCCCGCGAGGTCCGAAGCGTCGCCGGAATCGCATAAAACGCCCGGTACATGAGATGGTGGCCGTCGATCAAGACGAGGTGTTTCACCCTGCCATCGTAGTCCTGCACCGGATAGTTTACGAGTTACGGGTTACGAGTTGCGGGTTATGGGTT
The DNA here is from genome assembly GCA_038064175.1 of Patescibacteria group bacterium. Taxonomy (GTDB): domain Bacteria; phylum Patescibacteriota; class Gracilibacteria; order Peribacterales; family Peribacteraceae; genus 2-02-FULL-52-16. The sequence goes on along the minus strand of JBBTTQ010000103.1, from coordinate 1,140 downwards.
CATTCAATAATGAGCACCCGCTCTGAAACCCGTAACCAGTAACCAGTAACACGTAAACGTTCCAACGTAAAGTATCATTGACAATAGTCCCCCCTTATATCAAGTCCTCCCCCTTCTCCTATCCTCTATTTTCCGCTATAATAAGAGGAAACATACATCATCCCCATGCCCGCCTTCTCCCCCTCCTACGACAACAAAATCGCACGGCGCTACAGCGCCCACACGCTCGAGCAGAAGGTGGCCAATAAGACGGCGCTCCAGCGGGAACTCGGCTGGCCGGCGGAACCGAAGCGCGCGCTCGCCTGTTTGCCGTGCGGCATGTCGCGTGAACTCGGCGGTGAACTTCTGAAAGAAATTCTCCCGGGACTCCTCTCGCTCCCGATGGAAATCCTGATCCTCGGGAAAGGGTCAGAGGACTTCGGATCGCTCTTCACCGACCTCACGAAGAAGAACGGGCACAAGATCGCGATCATCCGGGACGAGGAAGAGGCAATGCGCAAGATGTACGCGGCCTCCGACATGGCCATCTTCTTCGCGGATCCCTCGAGGCAGCCGGAACTGAGGCGCGCACTCTCGTACGGAGTCATCCCCGTCGCTCCCGAAGCGAAATCATTGGAACAGTACGATCCCATCCAGGAGAGCGGTTTTGCTTTCCTCTACGCCTCACAGGGCGACCCTTCGCAGGTCCTGTGGCACAGCTTTGCCGCGATCGTCCGTGCACTCGAAACGCATCGCTTCCCGTTTGACTGGAGAACGATCCAGAGGCACGCGATGGAGCAGGTCTCCAGCGAAAAAGTTTAAGAAATTTAAGAACGTGGGGTTACTCTCTTTGGGAAACTTTCAGATATTTTTCAAATGCCAGAGCCTTTTTCTCGGTTTTAAAAGCTGCATAAAACAGCAGCTCTTCTGGCCGAATGCGACTAGTTGTTGGCACTGAATGATGATCATGCTTTTCGAGCCGCGCTTTTAGATCTTTTGTGAAACCTGTGTAGCATTGACCATTTTGCAGACGCAGAACATATACATAAAACATAGGCGATCGAGCATAGCCCCACTTCGCCTCTAAGGCTACGCGGGGCACACTTCGCATCGAAAGTAGGACAAACCCTTGGCTTGCCACGCGAAGCTCGCAACAGCGAG
>JBBTTQ010000102.1:0-16140 GCA_038064175.1 Patescibacteria group bacterium | reverse complement strand
TGCCCATAGGTCATTGCTGACCCAGGGAGTGCAATATGTATCTGAACCTATGCAGGGATAGAGAGGGTAACTGCCCACTGACCAACCACCCCAACACAGCCAAACAGCCTCCGCAAGCCCAGAATCCTTGCCGAAACAGACCTTGAGGATGTACACAATTGTTGTACATGAGCAAACGTCTTTCAGCGGAGACCATCGGGAAACGGATGGTCGAGTGGCGAAACTACAAGCGCCTCTACCCCGAGCTGCGGCGGAAGTACGAGGAGGTGAAGGAGGAGAACCGACAGTTGCGATGTACCGTCGCGGAGCAGCAGGCGGTCATCGAGAAGCTGCTCCTGCGCGTGGAAGAGTTGGAACGGATGGTCTTCGGGGAGAGGCGGAAATCTGACGACACATCGCCTCCGGTGTCTCCGCCGGCGCTGCCCCCGAACAAGACGCGAACGTCGGGGTCGTACCGCCGCTCTCTCCCGCCGCCCGAAACCGTGACGGAGCGCACCGAGCATCCGCTGCTCTCGTGTCCTGACTGCGGGACGGCGCTTCGCAGGAAAAGAATCGTCCTCTCCGTCATCGAGGACATGGTACTGTCGACGGAGAGTGCCAATCCGTTCAAGATCGTTGCAGAGCATCGCATCGAGACAGGCTACTGCCCGTGCTGCAAGCGGCGCAAAGCCGCTCTCACGCTCCCCAAGCAGATCTGCACTCTTGGACCGAACGTCCGGCGGTACATCCCCTACGCCGTCACGGTGCTGGGACAGACATTCGAGAAGGTGCGGACGTTCCTGAAAGACGTGTGCGACATCCAGATTTCGGATGGGGAGATCACCCGCATCCTCCATGAGCAGAAGCAACTCCTGTTGCCTGCCTACCATGCCCTCGCGGCCAGAGTGCGCGATGCTCCCGCCGCCCACTACGACGAGACGGGCTATCCCGTGCAGGAAGAAGGACAGGGACAGTTCGGATGGGTGAAAACCGCTGCGGATTCCGCAGATGTTCTCTTCCTGCTTGGACGGACAAGAGGCAAGGGGAACGCCGAGGAACTGCGTGGCAGCGACTCCGACCAGATCGCCATCACCGATGACTACGGAGCGTACCGGACACTGTTCGGCAAGCATCACGCCCTTTGCTGGGCGCATCCTGCCAGGAAGCTCCGTGACCTTGCCCGTTCCCAGACGCTTTCTGCGGAGAAACAGGCGCACTGCGCGGAAACCTACGTTGCGTTTTGCGCTCTCTACGAAGACGTGCGAACGATGCTGGAACAACCGTTCGTTGCAAGCGAGAGACAGAAGAAATCCCAAGATGTGCGCTCCTGTCTTCGCATCATCGCCGCACCGCGTCCGTTCGATCCCGCGAAGCTCGCCACCATCAAGCAGAGCATGAGGAGAAACGTCCACAAGTACGTCACCTGCCTCCTGCATCCGGGCATCCCCGCAGACAACAACAAGGCGGAGCGTTCCATCCGTCCGCTCGTCGTCAAACGCAAACTCTCCTTCGGGTCAAAGACGCAGAAAGGCGCGGACACGATGAGCGTTCTGCTGTCCGTGCTGATGAGCCTCTGGTGGAGCAAACCCCAGAACTTCTTTGCCGCCTATGGGAAGCTGCTGGCAACGTGAAGGGTCAGAGCGCACTAGAGAGGCAACACTGAATAGAGAGGATCCTCTATTGCTTTTATTTCCTTTATTTCTTCTATTGCTTCATGGGAACGAGGATTTTTTTCATGTCCTCTGTCCTACGTCCTCTGTCCTACGTTCTAATACGCCTTCGCAAAGAGCGCCCACTCGGTCGCTGCCGCGCCTGAAAAGGGATCCCTCTTTCCATTCGCTTTTTTGGGATCACCAAGGAGACGGATCGTTGCTTTCGTTTTGTCTTTGATCAGGTCTGCGGTTTTGAGCGTCCCGTCCCAAGGCGCCCAGATGAACCCGCCATCGGAGTCGATGATCTTTGCAAACGTCTCCTTGGAGTCGGTTTCGGTCGTATGCGAGTCCATGAATGCTTTCGCCTGCGCGTAGAGCGATTCCTGTATCTCATCCAAGAGCTTCCCCATCGCGCCCGCATTGCACGCATCGATCGGCATCGCTTTCTTTGCGCTTGTATCGCGGCGACAGACCATCACCTGTTTCTCTTCGAGATCCTTGGGACCCAGCTCTATCCGGACCGGGACGCCTTTCACTTCCCATTCGCTGAATTTGAAGCCCGGGGATTTCTCGTCACGGCTGTCCACTTTCACGCGGATTCCCGCGAGAGTGGATTCCAGTTTCTTACATGCCACAAGCACCGCCTTCTGTTCCGCATCGGATTTGTAGATTGGCACAATGACGATCTGTATGGGGGCGACATTGGGCGGCAACCTGAGCCCCTTTTCATCGCCGTGCACACAGATCAAAGTTCCGATGATGCGCGTCGAGAGTCCCCAGCTCGTCATCCATGGGCGCTCTTCTTTGCCGGCTTCGCTCAAGTACTTGACTCCGTAGGCCTCCGAGAACCCCTGTCCGAGATTATGCGACGTACCCGCTTGGATCGCCTTTCCATCTTTGGCCAGAGCTTCGGTCGAGAGCGTGTAGAGCGCGCCGGCAAATTTCTCATGGTCGGGTTTGCGCCCTTTTAGCACGGGGATCGAAAGATGCTCCCTGTCGAAATCCGCGTACATGTCGAGAGCGGCATGCACCATCATGTCCGCATCCTCCTTTGTTGCGTGACACGTGTGCCCTTCCTGCCACAAGAACTCGAGCGTTCGGAGGAACGGCCGCGTGCCATTTCCCAGCGAACGATGTTGGCCCATTGGTTGATTTTGAGCGGCAAGTCGCGCCAGGAGTGGACCCACTTCGCGAACGACGAGTAGATGATCGTTTCGCTCGGCGGGCGCACGTAGAGCTTCTCCGTGAGTTCTTTGCCCCCTCCATGCGTCACCACCGCGCACTCGGGTGCGAATCCTTCGATGTGCGCTTTCTCCTTTGCCATCACGGATTCCGGAATGAAGAGAGGGAAGTAGGCGTTCTCAACGCCGAGCTCTTTGATGCGACGGTCGAGATCCCGCTTAATGGATTCCCAGAGCGCATAACCGTAGGGTTTGAAGATGATGCACCCCTTCACGTCGGCATGCTCCGCAAGCCCCGCCTCGGCGATGACGTCCAGGTACCACTGGGGGAAATCGGCGCTTTGATTTGCGATGCGGGACATGGAGGAAGTATAGCGAAAAAGTTTCGGGTTTCGAGTTTTATGGTTTCGGGTGTCCCGATGCCGGCAAACCAGCAACCCGAAACCAGCAAACCGTAACTCCATGTATACTAATTATATGACACCCGACATCCGGAAAAGGCTCGAACAGCACCGCCTGGAGGAGATCCATGGCCACAAGCTGGGCCCCTTCATCCAGGACATCGTCTACGGCGGTCACGACGGCATCATCACGACGTTCGCGGTCGTTGCGGGGACGGCCGGCGCCGATCTTCCGCACTACATCGTGATCATTCTGGGTCTCGCGAATCTCTTCGCCGACGCCGTGTCGATGGGCGCAGGAGCATTTCTTTCCCTCAAGTCGGAATTGGATCAGTACGAGCGGCTCAAGAAAGAGGAACTGAAAGAGATCGATACGGATCCCGAGGTCGAGCGCGAGGAGATCCGCGAAGCGTATGAGAAGAGGGGATTTCGCGGGCAGGATCTGGAACACGTGGTTCAAGTCATCACCGCAAGCAAGGATGTCTGGGCGGAGACCATGATGCTCGAGGAACACGGACTCTTGCGTGAGACATCCGCGAAACCGCTCTTGCACGGCATCATGACGTTTCTGGGGTTTGTCATTTTCGGAATTGTTCCGCTCTTCCCGTACCTCTTCCGCGCCACAGCCGAAAACCGCTTCGTCATCGCCATTATCGGAACGTTTGCGGCTCTCGCGCTCCTCGGAGCGACCCGGAGCTTCGTGACCCGCGAGCGTTTCGTCCGCGGCGCAGTCGAGATCCTCGCGATCGGCGCTCTCACGGCGACGGTGGCGTACGGGATAGGGCTCGCGTTGAAAGGGCTGGTCGGTATGGCGCTTTGATCAGTTTCGAGTTTGCGGGTCCAGAAACCCGTAACCCGCAGCCCGAAATTTTTTACTCAGCTCATCCAAATCCCGACGATCGTCGCCGCCGCTCCGAACGCGATCCCCGCGATCACTTCCCTGAACGTGTGTCCCAGCCTTTCACTGAGGCGCTCCCAGCTCTGTAATTTATTGAGGATTTCCGCCTGCACCCCGAGCGTATGCCGGACGCCGAAGGCGTCGTACCAGACGATGCAGGCGAATGCGAAGGCGATGGCAAATTCCACGGATTCCAATCCCGTCTTGTGATGAACGACGATCAGGAGCGACGTCACAAATGCGCTGTGGCTGCTTGGCATGCCCCCCGGGCGAAACACCCGTTCATGCCAGTTCCCTGTTTTCATTCCTTCAATGCCAATCTTCACAAGCTCGCTCAAGCAGAGCACGAAGAGGGGAATGAGGAACAGGTAGGTGCGGAGGTAGTCGTGGAGCGGGGGCATGGGAGCAGTGTATGCCGTTTATGCGGCAATTGCTTCTTCGCCTCCGCGTAATTCCTTGAGGATGGAAGGAAGAGTCAGGAGATCGCTGCGTCCGCGATATTTTTCAATGTCCGGCTTCTGTCTAATTCCTTTTTCATAATAGTGGAGCGGGGATTCCTGCATGATGCTTTGAAATTTTTCCAGCGCTTGCGTGTATTCCTTCATCGTGAAGATGCCGTTTTCCAGCAGGGATGTGGCGCAGTTGTCTATTTCCCCGCGGATGGATTCCAATACCATGGTTCTCGCAAGATCTCTCTCGTAGGAATCGGCCATTCCGGGGAAATTTTCCCTGAGCAACTTCGCTTCGATGAAAGGGAGGTAACGATCGATATCCGAAAGGAAGGCGAGCGCCAGCGTTTCCACTCCCTTGCCCTCGTCTTCGGCGAATGCCTGATTGATCTGCAGCACTTTCTTTTCACGATCAATCACATTTTTGTGCTCTCCGAGTACCATGCGTTGCATGGAGGATGCGTCGCCACGGCGTTCGTCATACTTCGACGGAATATCCTGATAATCGGCGAGGTCAAATTGTTCCTTCTCGGGCTCTCCCCCGAATTTTTTGGGTTCGTCTTTTGCTGAAATATGCGTGACCGTCACCATTTGATGCGTACCTTTGCGCGAAAGCTCCATGAGTTCGGCGTGCTTGAGCGCATTCACGAATTCTTCCGGATTCGTGATGTTATACGCGCCCTGCGTGACTCGGGCGAGATACAGCATCTGATCGATGATCATCTGATCGAACCTGCGCTGGGACTGCGCGGGATTCTCGGAAGGATCGTGCAGGATGGCCGTCTTCGTTTTTTGGACGATGTAGGCTCTGCAAATTTTGAATCGCGCGCCGGTGTTCGCGTCTTCCACGAGTTTGCATCGCTCCTCCTCCTGCCGCTGGTACTCATCGCGGTTCCACGTCGTCGCGTTTCTCCAGAGCCATTCGGCCTGTGTTCCGTAGACGGATTTCGCGCCGAAGGAATGTTCCCCGGGTTTGAGTTCCAGAAGTTTCTTCATGAGTTCTCCTTCCGGAAGTTTCGCCCAATCCTTGTCGTTCCGTAGCCATGTCTCGGAGGCCTCTTCCAATTTGCCATGGTACCATCCTGCGACCATAAATGCGGGAACGGCGGGGAGCAGCACGAGCGTGCTGGAGGAAGCAATCCCTGTGAAATAGAGAGAGGTGCTGAATGCTGTCCCTGCAGCTCCTTTTGCGAGAGAAACCTGATCCCTGAGCGCATAGAGCTCCTTCAAATCAGGATCCTCCGCACTCTCCATTCGCTGCTGATTCGTGGACATTTCTGCATAACACACCAGTGCATCGATACCGAGTGAAACGATTCCAGCTGCCTTGGCAAGATTTTGTCCGACGACTGCAAGCTTCACCATGTACTGAATCCCGGCCGAACCTTTTGCAAGAGCCGTGCGGATCAGCATTTCCAATACCGACTGCGACGATGAAAATGCATGGAGGATGGGCTGCGGAATATTTATTCCTTTCAATGCGTTTAATACGTTGCTTGCCTGCGCGCCGCATGCCTTGAGCGCGTTTGTCCAGTGGATACTCTGAGTCACTTTGACAATCGGCAATGTCGCGATTTCCAGAGCCCGGTAAGGGGCAGTCACGGGTATGGCCGCCCATTGAAGAACCCTTCTGCCCAATGTGAATCTGCTGATCGCCCTGACGTATTGCCCGTTTCGCGCTATTTTTTCCAGATCTTTCAATGCATGACTACTCAAACCGCCTAAAATTTTAATTTCCTGTGAGAGTGCGTGCCAATCATGCCATGCTCTCGGGCTTTTCAGGAATGTAACAAGAATTTCTTTGCCTTTCACGGGGTCCAGAGCAAGCACCGATTTCGTAAAATCCTCGAATAATCCTCCTGCCTCCAGACGCATTTCCGAGAGGTGTCTGAGCTTGAGCAACCCTTTTAATCCTTCGGTCTTGCCCGCTGCTTTCATCGCTCCTGCGAATTTCAGAGGGTTCAGCAAATACGTATTGCGGGCCTCCAGTCCAACACCCAGAGCCGCAGTACCTGCCAGGAGCGTCGCACCGCCGGCTGCCACAGGATGTTCTTTTGCCTGTTCCCAGCCTTCTCTGATCAGCCCGCCCACCGCTCCCGCGGCCTGCCGAAGTCCAGCGGTCGCCAGATCTACGGCATTGTCACCGATGATTTCCAAAAGAGTCGCGCCGGTATTCGTCACTTCGTCGACAATGCGCTCGACCTGTTCCGCCGTGAGATCCCCGTAGGCTTTGAGTCCCGTACGGATTCCCCGCATGCCGACCCGTCCCGCGATGCGATAACTGGAGGAGGGGATCCATCGCTGTTCCTCGGCCTGTTTCGCGAAGCGCAGGATCTCGAGCTGCATCAGGATGTACGCGCTGCCGTAACCCTTATGGATCATCCGGTCATAGAGCGCGATGCGCAGCGCCTGTTGCAGGGACATCCGCTGCATGAAAAATTCATACGCAGTTTTTTTATCCTCCGTTTCGTTGCCGGTGAATACCTTTCCGTCGGGAAAAACCTCCTGAAACAGCGGTACGATATTCGGCAGATCGTTCTGTAGTTCGAGACAGAGGTAATAGAGGCTTTTTTCCAGCTGTTCCGCGGTACCTTTTTCCACTTTTGGTTTCGTATTCTGGATAAAATCGCTCATGTGTCCCGGGTAGGCAAACGTCAGGATGTCTGCGAGCGAGAGTTCTTTGAGAGATGCGGATTTTTCTTTTGCTTTCTGCATGATCAGGTTCAGCTCGTGCTGAATGGCAGGGTCTTTGATGAGGAGGATCTTCTGCTCGATTTTTTGCCACGGTTCCTTGTCCAGAAACGCCTGGCCGAATTCCCGCGCATGTTCCACAAATGCTCCGAGCGTCTGATAGCCTCCGCCGCATTCGCGAAGGTAGTCCTCCACGGAGAGGGTGCTGAGACTTTTTCCCGGGTTATTCAGTGCGTAGAGAGTTTCTGCCTGCTTTCTTCGGTGATGGAGGAACAGCACGACGGCTTCCGCTGCCGCCATGTAAGCGCTCCGAATCTCCGGAGAGGTGGCGTCCGACGGCGGACTGTAGAGTGTTGAGAGTTTTCCGGAATCCACGTTTTCACCATTCATGCAATCCCAGACATCGCCGACGCGCGCGCCGTTTGTCAGGTACTTCAGCACGGCGCCGATTTTGCGATTTTTCTCCTCATGAGGTATTTTCCCGTTCTTATCGAGCACGGCCCCCTCCATCGCTGCGATGGCGGGCGGCAGGAGCAGAAGATTCACCGGGAGCATCGCTTCGGGAGCACGTTCAGGCATCACCGGCGCAGAAGCAGGCGGCGCTGACGACAGAGCCGGTTCCGGCTCCGATGGTTTGCCCGCCATTTTCTCTTTCAGTTTTTTCAGTTCTTCCAGTTCTTTCTCAAATTTCTTCCGGAGAGGATCCAGTGGGTTTTTGCGTAAATTTGCCGTGAGTTCTTTGATGCGATCGGCGACGGCGCTGATGGTCCGGTATTTTTGCGAGAGTTTCCAGACGCCGAAACCGAGGCCTGTGACAAGCACTCCTACCGTCAGCCATTTCAGGAATGACCACGATGATTCAGCGCCTTTCGCAGTGACTTCTTTCACTTTCTTCGCGCCCTTTTTTAATTTATACAATCCAAAGAGCAGAGCTGCGGTTATGATCCCGGCTCCCGAGAGGGCTGCGATGTCTTTGGCCTTTCCCCAGGTTTCCGGGGACCACGTCCGGGGGTCCAAAACCGTTTCCGGTTTCTTTTCCATCGTTGCAGCCTTAGGCGGTTGAGGTTTTTTTTCGATCGAGCGGTTCCGGAGGAGATCCAAGTTCGCGCCGATCTGATTCCTCTGCGCTTCCGCCAGGCTTTTGTTCTGCCTGAGGGAACGTGCGACGTTATCTAGAATCATTCGGCGTTCGCTCACGGGCGCTTCATTGAGCGTCTGTTCGGCGGCATCGATGGACGTGTCTTTCAGGTGTTCCATCACTCTCTCCTGGAGCGCCTCGATCGGCGACACTTTGGAGAGGAGTCGATGCTCGGCGGAGGAAAAGCCTTCGATGGAATGTCGTGTATTCATTTTTTACCGCGAAGAGACTGAAATAAATTCCAAAACGCTCCTGTCACACCGCGGGTTGTATGGCCCACGGCACTGCCGAGTTCCGGCAGGACATCTCCGAGATTCCTCGTGAGACTACTGAGTACCTTGCCTGTTTGAACAGCGATGCGCCCTGCCGTTTCTGTTCCCTGTGTGACAACCCAGCCGGCTTTTTCCACGAGCCCCGGCTGCGTAAGGAGAATATGCGTTGCATGTCGCGTTGCCACGGCATGCGGGTGCTCATGTTCTATGCCGGTGACGATTTCAGGTTTGCGCGACATATCAGATAATTTTCTGCTCGAACGTAATTTTCATTGCGGGATTCTCGATTGTTTTTGCACCGATTGCGCCGATGGGAAATTCCTCGCGATAACTCTTTCCGTCTTTGGTTCCGACGAAAGCAACTATGCTCTGGCGGAGATGGTTTTCCATGATCACAGGTTTGAAGAGCATTTTTGCATCGCCTGTGACGGTTACTTTTATGCGCTCACTGCCACGGACGATTTCGTCTTTCGCAATCAAAATTTTTGCAGTGTCGGCGTCCGTTGTGTAGTTTTTGTACGACAGCGTTCCAGGGATCTCCCTCTCCTGACCGCTCGCCCACCCTGCGAGCCCGAACGCCGAGAGATCACCGGGAACCGTTTCGGATGCTTTCGTTTGTTCACCGGGGGCAGGGATATCTTTCATGGTTTTGACAGCCAAAATCCGCTCATTGTTCATGCTTCCGAGTTTCGCTTTGATGTGACGCTCGACGAAGACGCGCGCCGAGAGCTTCGGGTCGTTCTTTGCGGCAGTATCGAACGCCGTCCTCCATGTTTCCCAGATGATCGGGTCCCAGGCGACCGTGAGTGCGCTCAGTGCCGGTTTCTTCTGAAGCTCCTTGATGGCCCTTCGGAACCCGTCCTCGGCATCAAGTAATATAAGCCCTTCGCGTGCGGTATCGATTGTTCCGCCGAAGAGGGGGGCCGCCCATCCCGGCACCATCTTGTTGATGCCGAGCATGAAGTTAAAGTACAGACGCTTGCCCATGCGAGCGGCGCTTCCAGCCAGATCCGATGCAGACTCGAACCCCGTCCACTTCTTCAACCATTCCGGAAGGACGAATTTTGACGCTAGTCCGGTGAAGAATCCGTTCATTTTTTCGAACGGTCCCTTGCCAAATTCCACGGTGTTCTCCTTGAATTTGTCATAGAGATCATCGACGGACCGGAGTCGGCCCTCGAGTTCCGGGAATTTCTCATTGATTTGCTTTTTGATCTGCTCGTATTTGACACCCAGCGAGTCGCGAGTGGAGGAGACGGCATTTCCCATCTCCGTTTTTTTGTCCTGAAAAGCCGCGTGAATGGATTCGATCGCTTTCTTTGCGCCGGTGAGGTCGCCTTCGCCGAGCGCCTCGATTTCCTTCGAAAGGCCTTCCAATTTTTTCTGGAGAGACTTGCCGAGAGAGGGGGTTTCAGATGCTTTTTCGGGTTGGGCAGTCATGTTTATGTGGGTGTGTCGATCGATGTATTATACCACAAAAATGCCTTGCGCTCCAGACAATTGCCGCCGTTTGGTTTGTGGCTTGTTTCGGCGGGGAATAAGCCCTTCCGAGCGCTCTACCAGAGACGGTAATAGTGCTTCAGGTTCTCCAGAAATGCCGATCCGAGCTTGGCAGTATCGACCACGTTTTGCTTTGCGGCAGAAGCGGATTTCTCGACGTTCCGTCCGATTTTGGAAGCGTACTTGGAGGCCTCGAGTAAAACCTCATCGGCCATCTTTCCGCGGTCCGCCCATGACTTCCGGCCGTCCGCCAGCGACGTAACGATTTTCCCCGTTTTCCCCGCCATCCGTTCGAGCGGAACAACGTACTCCGTGTCGAGTTTCACGACTCTCGCTATGCCTGCGTCCCGAATGTCTCCGACTTCCTGTTTGGCCGCGTCATAGGCCTGATTCAATTTCTTGGCGGCTTGCACCAGTTGCTCCTGAGCGATGATTTCAGCGCCCGTCTTCGTTTCATGGACTGCCGTCTTCACATCCTCCGCCGCCTGCTTCACCGCTTGGCAGGCATCGTCGATTCCCTGCTTGGCTCTGCTCACGCCTTCGCGGGCGAGGATCACGGATCCCTGCGCGGTCTCGCGTACGGCCTTTTGAGCAGGTTCCGTGTAACGGTTGACGTCTGCGACGAGTTCATCCACCTCTCGGCCGGTGTCCGCCCAGCTCTTATCGGTATCGACGATACTCCCCGCAATACCCATCGCTTTGTCGGACATATCCGTCAGAGGAGAGAGATAGGTCTTCTCGAACTTAGTGCAGGCATCCACCGTCATGTCCTTCAGCTGCCGCAAATCCTTTCGTACCTCCATGTACGTTTTGGCTGCGTACATCGCGGCATCATTGAGTTGTTTCGCTGCGTAGTCCGTTCCCTTAGCACGCCAGGAATCGATCTGATGCAGCGCATCCACGACCGTATTCTTGGCTGTGATCACCGCATCGATTTCCTGTTGAACGTAGCGATCGTACAGTTCATCGCCGAGAGCATCGGCGTAGTTGGATGCGTGTTCCAGGGTTTCATCGACGGCTTTTCCGGTTCGCTCCCCAAGTCCAGGAGCTCCTTTCCTGGCTGCAAGTATTGCCCTTCCGGGCCTTGACGGGGTTTCTTTCTCCGGCTCAGGAGCTTTTTGCGGAGACGCTGCCTCCTTACTCATGGCTTCCAGCTCCGCGATGACGGCATCGGCGCTCGCGATGATTCTCGTATGCTCGTCACCGAGTTCCCTATATTCTTTGTCGATGCGAAGCATCGGTTCGTGCACTTCGGTGTAGTAGCGATTCTGCAGGTCACGGTAGGCCTTCTGCCGCTCGGGTGAGAACGAGCTGAATTTTTTTTCGATCTCGGCAACGTACTTCTTTGCGCCGACGATCTTGTCCCGGAGGTGTTCGGCGCTGAAGCGATTCGCATGATCGGAAACCTCCTTCGGGCGATTGGTTTTGTCCGGATTATTTTTCTGCCAGTCCGCGTAATCCTTGTAAAACTCGGGTGCCGGTGTCTGGGGGTTTGTTTCTGCCATAACGATCAGGGAAGGAGAGTATTGCGAAGAGCGTCTTCCTGTCTTCGGTCATCGGCTTCCTCCAGTTTTCGAAGCGGTGTCGCGAAGTTGTGGTGTGCCTGCTCCGAAATCTGCTCAGCTTCCGTGCTGAGGGCAGTCATCCGGTCCAATGCGGTGGCAGCCTGATTCTGGATCTGCTGCAGGTCAGCCAAGGTTTTTGCCCGCTGATCGTCCGTAACGGAACGTCCCAATGTCAGCGCCTGCTTCGTGACATGTTCGGGCAACGCCGTCATCTGCGCGATCGCCTGTTCGAATTCGGGGTAGGTCACGTGTGTTGTGTGTTAAGTATATTATACATTCAGATTCAAATGTATGCAACTTCCGCTCAGGCTTGCGAAGATTTTACATACTTGAGGAACACTCCCGTTCCAGGAATCTCGACCGGAACGTCGCTTTCTCCGGTGATAGCCGTTGCTTTGTCGATCATCGTTTTCAGTTTCAAAGAAATTTTCTGCGTTTCAAACTCCATGGTGACATCCATTTGTAATACATCAGCGGAATCTCTCGTGCTCAAGCTCGTGCTCTTCGGCGTCTTATCTCCGAACAGAATCTCGAACTTTTTGTTGTTCGGGAGGGTCAGACGTTTTGAGGAAAGTTTCGCGACCGTATTCTTCTCTTTGTCCTGAATCGTCAGGGATTCCGAGAAAGCCTGCGGAACCGCGACGGGTGATCCGTCGATTTTGAGTCCGCGCACATTGAAGGGATCGGAAGCGGCAGTTTCGATTTTTTCTTTGGTGTCCTCCACGATCTTCTTGCCTGTCGTAACGAGCAGCTCCAGGTTGATCTTTCCGGTGTTTTCCTGACTGAGAAATTTGTCGTTAATCGCTTGAATGTGCTCTTCAAACGCATAGGGTTCCTTTGTTTTCTTTGCGATTTCTTTGGCTTGTGCCCTGAGCGTTTTGAGCGCCGTCTTCGACTCCGGGGCTTTGATGTCAAAGTCCTCGATGTTCTCCACGGTGTCCGTGATCACTTTCCACTGCACCTCGTCGGAATCCAGAAGATCCTCCAACCACATTTTGATCCAGCCGTCCTTCATGGTCCCGACGTAGCGGCGCATTTTTTCCGCGCCGAACGCGCTGATCAGCTGCTTCCCGATCATGTCGAAAAATTTCTGAATGGCCTTGATCGCCTCTGCGAATTTTTCCGCGCCTTTTTCCGGAGATTTCTTCGCGGCATCGCCGCCTTCTTTTATTTTTGTTATCGCTTCATCAAATCCTTTTTTAGCACCAACTTCCGCTTCGGATTTCTCTCCAGTTTTCTTCAGCTGTTTGTCGATGTTCCACTTTGCCTCCGGTGACATTCCCAGTCCGGGCATAATGTTTGTGTGAAAGTACCTTTTACTATACCAGAAATGACTTCCGTATGGAACCCCCCGTGGCGCGCCTCCCCCCTTGATGCTCCTCCACACAGGGATAGGTTTCGATTGCAATGGCTCATTTTTATGTTAGGCTGCAGCCGACTCATGAACGTCCAGCACTTCGAGAAAGGCCTCTACTACTCCAACGCCGAGCTGCCGATGCTCGCGAAGAAGATCGGGAGGCTGGCGCGGTACTGCGACCGCCTCAAGGATGAGGCGTCCCTCATCCGCGTCGAAACGGAGTACCGCAACACCGAGAAAGCGCAGGATCGGATTAAGGTGATGATCACCGTTAAGCTCCCGGAGAAAATTCTCCGTGCGGAATCGCGCCGCGCGCGGGCGCTCGACGCCGTGGATCGTTGCGTCGAAAAACTGGAGCCGCAGATCAAGAAATACAAGGAGCTGCATACGGGCAAGGGGGGGGCGCGGAAGAGGGGGAAGCGGTTGCAATAGTTGCTGGTTGCTGGTTGCTGGTTGATGTTTTGCGGCAGAACCCGTAACCCGTAAACAGTGACCAAACAGTTTGTGTTACAATGCCCGTCACTCATGAAGACACTCGGATTTTTGGGTCTCGCCCTGCTCCTTTCCGCCTCAGTTGCCGTGGCAGAGCAGGCTTCGTCGGAGGCTCAGACAGAAGGCGATCTGCAGGCGGTGATCCGCGGACCGGAGGATATCGCCGTGGGACGCACCATCATTCTGGATGCCTCCTCCAGCCGGGTCGCGGGGGAGAGCGTGCAGTACCGCTGGTACATAGGCGATTCCTTCCAGCCGATCAGCAGGACGCTCGAGGCCGTGTATACCCCGGAAAGGCCGGGTTCGCTCGTCTTCCGCCTCGCCATCCATTCGGTAGTGAACGGGGAGGCGCGGGAGTCGGAGGCGCGGCATGCGGTCATCGTCTTCGAACGCAAGATCGTGCTCATTGCCGACGCCACGGTGTCGGAGGATAAGCTGATGCTGCATGTCCAGAGCGCCGCCGCCGCGGGCGTGCACCTGCAGGTCTTGCAGCCGCCACCGGGGTCGACGCCGCTCGGTACGGAAGAGGCTCTGCTCTCGCTTCTTTCGGAACGAAGCGCCGCGTTCGCGGGAGCGGAGACGACCGTGATCTGGACGGATACGATCGCGGGACTGCAGGCGCTCATGCGCGCGGCGGAAGGAGACAGGGGGCTCCTGGAAGCTCTTCGCAATCAGACGATCGTCCTTGTGACGAGCAGGAACTTAAATACGCTTGCGCGGACGGCTCGCGGTCACTTCTCGGTGATTCAACCGAAGAAAATCATCGTTACGCGCAAAGAAGCCTTAAATCCGCTTTTCGAATCACCGACGATCGATGTGTTTCTGAAAGATATCGCCCAGCGTGATATCGACCACGTGACGATCGATGCGGCCGCCGCGGCCGTGCGGCCGTGGAACCTGCTCTCGTGGCTTGTGAATTACATGCTGACGCACGGGGTTTCCAGCCAAACGGTCATTTTGCTCCTCGTTCTCCCGATCATTGCGACGATTCTGGCATTCACGAAGCAGGTCATCGGCATCACGACCTTCGGACTCTTCGCGCCCTCCATCATCACCTTAAGTTTCCTCGTTCTTGGATGGTGGGTCGGGGTGCTCTTCCTCCTCTTCATCCTCGCGACGGGCTACGTCACGCGCATGTTCATGCGGCGCTGGCGCCTCCTCTATATACCGAAAGTAGCCGTCATCCTCACGGTGGTCAGTTTGACGCTCCTGATCCTCATCGGCATCGGTGTGTACTTTCATATCGCGCTCTCCCGGGACACCGTGTTCGTTCTCCTCATCATGTCGACGCTCGCAGAAAGTTTTCTGAACCTGAAGACGGAAGAAGGATGGTATCTGGCGCTGTGGGAAGTGGGGGAGACCATCATCGTTGCCCTGCTCACGGTCCTCTTCGTGCAGTGGGCGCCCTTCCAGTCCCTTCTGCTTGCGTATCCCGAACTGATCCTCCTCACGATCGTCATGAATGTTTTCCTCGGACGGTGGACGGGACTCCGGCTCGTCGAATATTTCCGGTTCCGGGAAGTGTTTCGTCATTTGCAGGAAGAAGAATGACGTTCCTCGTTCCTCGTTGGCTCGTTTCGCGTTTTCTTCTTTTATTCCGATTCCTATGAACGAGCAACGAGCAACGAGCTAACGAGCAACGTACGTATGTTTCCTTTTCTATCTTCCAAAGGCATCCTGGGCTTGAACGCCCGCAATCTGCTGTACATCAAGCCTTTCAACCCCCGGAAGGCCGTTGCGTTCGCGGATGACAAATTAAAGACGAAGGCCTATCTCGAAGCGCGCGGCATTCCCGTTGCCAAGATTTATGCGCGCATCGAATCGAGGCGGCAGCTAAAGGATTTCGATTTTTCCTCGCTTCCTGACGAGTGCGTCTTGAAGCCCAACTACGGATTCGGCGGCGAAGGAATTTTGATCCTCAGGGGAAGGAAGGGAGGACAGTTTCTGGAGCAGGGCAGGCATCCCGTTACCGAAGAGCGGCTCCGGGAACACATCGAGGACATCCTCGACGGAAAATTTTCCGTAAACGGCCGCCGTGACACGGCATTTTTCGAAAAGATCCTCGTGGCTGACAGCTGCTTTGCGCCGTTTCGCGGCAGCGGTCTCCCGGATATCCGCATCGTGGTCTTCAACCTCGTCCCCGTCATGGCCATGCTCCGCGTGCCGACGGCGTTGAGCCATGGAAAAGCGAACGTGCACCTCGGCGGCATCGGCATCGGCATCGACATTGCCAAGGGCGTCACGACGCATGCGACCCAGTTCAACAAGGTAATTCGGGAGTTACCGCACGGCGGATCGCCGGCGGGCATCGCCATCCCTCACTGGGAGGAGATGCTCCTGATATCGTCGCGCATCCAGCAGATCACCAATATCGGTTACCTGGCGGTCGATCTCACGATCGATGCGGAGCAGGGCCCCGTCCTCCTCGAAGTGAATGCTCGCGCAGGTCTGATGCTCCAGGTCGCGAACCTGGCTCCTCTGCGTTCGCGTCTTGAGCGCGTCGGCGGACTCAAAGTCAGTTCGCCGGAGAAGGCGGTGCGGATCGCCCAGGATCTCGTTGGTGAA
>JBBTTQ010000101.1:0-9283 GCA_038064175.1 Patescibacteria group bacterium | reverse complement strand
TGCCTCAAGAGCAAGCTCATCCTGAAGGATGGCCATGTGAAAGTAGCCGAGAAGCAAGCGGCATGAGGAGTCCTATCAGGCCCGCCCTCGCATCGAACGAGCCTTCGAGCGGGGGTGTTTCTCCATCTCCCGCTTGAGCCTCACAACCTCACTCGCGAGAAATATTCTGCCAGCCGATGTCTGCTCGTATTGCAGATTCTTCTTACGAATGAGCTCGTGTACGCGCTGTCGGGAGAGCCCGCCGAGGCATTCCCGTACATCGCTCATGGCCATGAGTTTGGGTAGACGTTCCATAATAATGTTGATCTTTTAGGCTACTTCCCAACTTGCACCCTAGATAGCTGACACTAGTCACCTTGATACTAGTCAAGGTGGCAGGTATGTTTATGCGTACAGAAAGCCGGTAGCAGCCCACCCGAGAGGTTTCTGCCGTGCCTCCATAGCATGCACGACACCGACCGACTCTCTCCGGCAACAGACAAACCACACGCACGATTGGAATACTTGCTCGAGAGAATTACTGATCGTGTGCTACGGAGTGAATTGGAACGGGAAACGGGAAAAATCAGGATGAACAAGAAATTCGGCCTGGTCTTCGAGGAGCATCTTCCCGAGCATGTGCGTCTCTACCAGCTTCATCTGCAAGTCGGTTCAAAGGTCGTGAAACGGGACGAGCAGGGCGATGACGTGTTTGTGTTGCAGTCATTGACCAAAGGGAAAGCGATCATCACCAACGAGATCGACGGCCATTTTGAAGAGATCGATCCCACGGATATTGTCACGATCAAGAAATTTGGAGAGCCGATCTATCCGTCTCTCATTCCCGTGGATCGAGTGACACGAGCAAAGGAGAAGCCCTATCACACGATTATCAATGCCGAGAATTTCCATGCACTGCAGCTTCTGCTTTATAGCTACGAAGGACAGGTGGATGTGATCTACATCGATCCGCCGTATAACACGGGAGCGCGGGACTGGAAGTACAACAATAATTTTGTCGACAGCAACGATCAGTACCGGCACAGCAAATGGCTTTCAATGATGAAACGGCGACTATTGATCGCAAAAAGATTTCTGAAACCCGATGGAGTGTTGATCGTCGCGATTGATGACAACGAACTGAATACGCTTTCCCTGCTGCTGCGAGAAATGTTTGTAGAAAGAGATCTGGAAAAAGTGATCGTCGTTCACCACCCGCAGGGCAATAACGGCATCAATGTTTGGGCAACCCATGAAAATGCGCTATTTGCCGTGCCAAGAGGAAGAAAATCTCTCTTTGGATACAAACATGAAATGAAAGAGGAATTTTGGTCGCTCAGAAGATCCGGCACAGGCGCAGGAAATTGGCGTTCAGGGCGGCCCAAGATGTTCTTTGCGATTCATATAGATGAAAAGAGGAGAAAAATCATTGGGGTGGGGAAGGAGCTAGGAAAAGATGAAAAGTACCCGACTGGCCATACAAAAGATGGATATAGGATTGTGTATCCCATCGACGTAAAAGGTGGAGAACGAGTGTGGCGCTATGGAAGAGAAACAATGATCGGGAAGATTGAGCGAGGAGAAATTGTCCTCAAGGGTCGCAGTGGCCATTCACTTGCAGCTATCGCCCCACCACGCAGCCACGTCCCAATTTTCAGCGTATGGGACGCCCCGCAATACAACGCTGGCACTGCCGGCGCGAACTTGCTCACGAGCATTATGGGAAACAGAAACGCATTCCCATTCCCAAAATCCCTCTACACCGTGCAGGATTGCATTGGAACAGTGTGCAGAGACAGACCAAATGCCCTCATTCTCGATTTCTTTGCGGGTTCAGGGACAACCTTTCATGCCACTTGCCTCCTCAATGCGGAAGATGACGGCAATCGCCAGTGCATCCTCGTGACGAATAATGAAGTGGCGGAGAAGGCAGCGTCTGAATTGGCAGAGAAAGGCATCTATCCGGGCGATCCGCGTTTCGAGCAGCAGGGCATCTGTGAGTCCGTCACTTGGCCGCGCTGCAAATACGTTGTGAACGGGAAACGCGATGACGGGACCGCGCTCTCCGGCGAGTATTTGAACGGCATGCAGATGAGTGTGGGCTTCGAGGAAAATCTGCAATATTTCCGTCTGGGTTATCTCGATCCGAACGACGTCGCCTATCGTGAAAAGCTCTCCGATATCCTTCCTATGCTCTGGCTCACGGCCAAGGCGAAAGGAGATTTCGAGAGTTTGAAGAAAAAAGAGGTATGGTTCATCCCGAAACACTCGCCGTATGCGGTGCTCCTCGAGGAGTCTGCATTTGCAGCGTTCCGAAAAATGCTGAAGGAACGGCCAGACATCGCGTATGTCTTTCTTGTGACCGACTCGGAGGAAGCCTATCGCGATATGTGCGGCGGGCTACCGAAAGGGATCAAGGCAAAGATGCTCTACAAAAGCTACCTCGACAATTTCCGCATCAACATCCCTCTCATCGTATGAATATCGAACTCAAGCCATTCCAAGAGAATGCGGCGCAGGATCTCTTCGACGCTATTGAGGACGCGAAAAGGGAAATCCGCCGGGGGAAAGACCAAGCCCTCATCCTGAGTTCCCCTACAGGATCAGGCAAGACAGTCATCCTCATGCAATTGCTTGAATGGATCTGGCAAGGAGATGACGAGCGGGAGGGCGATCGAAAGGCCGTCTTCCTTTGGCTCTCGGATTCCCCGGAACTCAATGCCCAGAGCCGTGACAAGATCGCGAGGCAGTCTTCTATGTTCCCGGAGCACGATCTTGTGCTGATTGAACCTCCGTTCAGCGCCGGACGACTCGATCCGGGCAAAATCTATTTTCTCAACACGCAGAAGTTGAGCAAGAGTAGCCTCCTTACGAAGACTGGGGACGGACGGGACTACACGATCTGGCAGACGATTGAGAACACGGTGAAGATGGGACCGGAACACGTCTACCTCGTCATCGACGAAGCGCACCGTGGAACGATGGAGGGCAGGAATCGCACAGATGCGAACTCCCTCATGCAGCGATTCATTAAGGGATATCCGGAAGGCGGCATGAGTCCTGTACCGCTCATCATCGGCATGAGCGCCACTCCTGAGCGCTTCGAGCGGCTGATCGAAGGAACGAAGCGCACGCGACGTCCGCACGAAATCGATCCGCAAGACGTACAGCAATCCGGTCTCCTGAAGGAGAAGATCGTGCTGTATCACCCCGATACAGATCGCCCCGCAGATTGGAGTTTGCTTGAGCAGGCGACGAGACGATGGCAGGAATACTGCAAGGCTTGGCAAAAGTATTGCATAGCGCAGAAGCTCGAACGGACGGTGGAGCCTGTGCTCGTCATCCAAGTGGAGGATGGCAGTGGAAAACAACTCTCAAAGACGAGCATCGATGAAATTGTGAAGGTCGTGGAGCGGGTCGCGGGAAAATTGCCCGATGCGGCATGGGCGCATGCATTTCAGGATGACAATAACATCGAGGCAGCCGGTCATTCCATCCGCAAGATCGACGCATCGAAGATCGAGAATGACGGGGCCGTGCGGATTGTCCTTTTCAAGATGAGCCTCTCGACGGGATGGGACTGCCCTCGCGCGGAGGTACTTATGTCCTTCCGCAAGGCGCTCGACCACACACTCATCGCGCAGCTTGTTGGGCGCATGGTGCGTACCCCACTGGCACGGAGTATCGAGGGGAGCGATCTCCTCAATAGCGTCGGCCTCTTTCTGCCGCACTACGATGCCACGGGATTGCGGAAGATCGTCGATGATCTCAGTAATCCTGATCCCGAGAGCGGGATCCCCGTCGAAGTGCAGGATGGCGCATCACTCGTGCGTGTCTCGCTCGACTCCAAGCAGCAGAAATGTATCGAACGCTATCAGCAGCTTCCCTCGTACCGCGTCGAACGCGTCACGAAGATCTCGAATGTCCGGCGGCTCATGCGCTTTGCACGATATCTCGCGAGTGACGAGATAGATACGAAGGAGCTCGACGTCGTAAAGGAGCTGATCGTGAAGGCGCTGGACCGGGAACTCGTGAAGAGCAAGAAGAACGCCGCGTTCATCGGGAATCTTGCGGCCAATGAGGAGATTGAAGTTCGAGAAACATGGGTCGGGTACCGTTCCGATAGTTCATCTCCTGAAAGCAAAACAATCCGCATCAAGGCTACGGAGGAGAATATCGAGGATCTCTTCTCTCGCTGCAGCCGGACGCTCGGGGAGGGATTGCATATGGAGTTCTGGCGCTCAAGGCAAAACGAGAAAAAGCCGCTCCAGAGCAAGCTGGAACTCGTCGGCCTTTTGATGGAAGAGAAGGTATTGAATGTCTTGGAGGAACTTTGCGGAGAGAGGCTGCAGACGCTGCAACGGAAGTACGATGAGGCGATCCGGGGGCTCGGTACGGCAGCCCGTGAGAGATACAATGCCCTTCGGCGCATCGCTAAGGAGCCGGAGTCAGAAAATCTACTGCTTCCTCCGGATATGGAGATCAAAGACGAAGGCGAAGCCTATGAAGGGCATCTCTACAAGGACGAGCGAGGAAAATTCCGCGCTGTGCTCAACAAATGGGAGGCGAAGGTCGTGCGCGAACTAATCGAAGGTGATAAGTCCGTCATCGCGTGGCTGCGTCTCCTTCCACGCAAGGACTGGGCACTCTGCATTCCCTATGAAAAGCACAACGAGAGGCATCCTCTCTATCCGGATATCGTCGCATTCCGTAAAACGAAAAGCGGCATCACTATGGACATCCTCGACCCGCATGGCACACAGCTGGATGACGCCGTGGAGAAGGCCAAGGGGCTCGCCGCCTATGCGCGGAAGCACGGCACCGACTTCGGACGGATCGATCTTATAATCGTGGATGGCAAGGACAAGCTGAAACGTCTGGATCTGAACGATGAATCCGTGCGGGAACGGGTGGATATGGTCACGAGCCGGGAACACCTCGTGGATCTGCTGAACGAGATGGGATAGCGGATTGTTCGAAAGAGGCTACGGAGTGATTAATCCTCAAACTTGAGCAGCTTCCAGAGGGGGATCCCGAAGCCGTCCGCCAATTTCTGCAGGATCACGAGGCTGGGATTCTGCGGCGTTTTGCCCTCGAGATTCTGGACGTACTTCAGGCTGATATGCGAGCGGCCTGCCAGTTCCTCCTGCGTCAATTTGTGCTTCCGGTGAAGGATACGGATGTGTTTGCCGAGATTTGATACTACATCTTGCTTCACGGCATTTATATTGGTGTGAACACCTATGATTGAGTACCAATGACTGTTGGTGTATAACTGTTGGTGAATGAACTGGACGCCGATCAGATATGGCGCGCTGTCGCTGGCACATTCCCACGTCTGTGGCATCCCTTGGCATATCTATTCTTTACCCTCTTTCTGATGCGGAAAACTCAACACATCACCGGCAAGACAGCGATCGCTGCTGTGATCCTCTCCATGAGCATTCTCTTCCCTGTTTTAACATTCGCTGAGGGCGAGCAGGGAACCGTCACGCGAGTCGTCGACGGTGACACGTTCAAAGTGCAGCTCAATGCCGAAGAGACCGTCCGCATCATCGGCATTGATACTCCCGAAACGGTAGACCCGCGCAAGCCCGTCCAATGTTTTGGCAAAGAAGCCAGCAACAAGTTAAAGGAGCTTCTGGAGGGAGAGGATGTGATACTGGAGACAAATCCTGCGGAAGATCGCGACAAATATGATCGACTGCTCCGATACGTCGATTTGGATGGTGAGGATATTGGCGCGAAGATGATCGAGGACGGCTACGCCTACAGTTACAAGCAGTACCCACATCCGAGGCTGGAGGAGTACAACGATCTTGAGAAAGAAGCTCGTGAGGAGAACCGAGGACTGTGGGGCAGCTGCAACGGGAGCAGCAGCGCGGCCTTCAGCGATGTGCCTTCCTCGCATCCGTATGCACAAGCAATCAAGTGGGGCAAGGAGAGCGGTGTCCTGAGTGGCTATCCGGATGGCACTTTCGGACCAGACAGGACGGTGAACCGCGCCGAGTTCCTCAAGATCGTGCTGGGAGCTAAGGGCAGCGATGTCAATTCTGCTTCCATTCCAACAGGGTTCCGAGATGTGGATGAGAATGCTTGGTATACACCGTACGTCCGCTACGGGAAGCAGCAAGGAATCGTTCAAGGTTATCCAGACGGATCATTCAAGCCGGAGCAGCCTGTGAATTTCGCAGAGGCGCTGAAGATGGCCTACGTGGCGCTCGGCATTTCAGGCGATGCATCGGCTAGCGGAGCGTGGTATGAGCCATATCTGAGTCATGCCAAAAGTAATCAGGTTCTCTTCAGTAATAATGTGAATGTTGGAGCAGGGATGAGCCGTAAGGACGTAGTGTGGATTGTGTGGAGGCTGCTGGAAGGCACTGGTACGACGGACGAGCCGGTAGCGGAGCCATCACCCGAACCAGAAGAGGAAGCGAGCGATTCCTGTGAGATCAAGGGCAACATCTCAAGCAGCAAAGAGAAGATCTACCACCTACCCGGTTGCGGAAGCTACGACAAAACAGAGATTGATGAATCCGCCGGGGAGCGATGGTTCTGCTCCGAACAGGAAGCAGTCTCTGCGGGGTGGAGGAAGGCGGGGAATTGCTAATAGGGATCCGAGAATAACCAAAGGAACAGGAAAGCTTGAGGACTACTGTTGCTCCTCAACTTTCCTATACGGTGTTTTCCCTGTGAGTGTGAATGTGCACTCATACGTTGCGCTTGGTTCGAAGTCCTTCTCATTAATTCGTCTCTTCAATTCTCGCATGGCGTCCTCCTTGAGCACGGGAAAAGGATCTGCAACCTTGCGCTCATCGATGTAGTCCTCCGTCATGCACGGACGCACAGTAAACACTTCGTTCTCGGATTTGAGCGCATGCAGCCGGTAAAAGACTGTATTACTGTTTGGTCGCTTCCCTTGCGTCGAACTGAGCTGGAAGCCGTTGGAGATTCCCTCGTCGGTTCCCATGTCTGTATCCTATCATTTGACCAGAGTTTCCGAAAGGATATAGTCGGCGAATGACGACCACTACTGTGCTCAACTTCAAGTGCAAGGATTGTGGAACGGAGATTGGCCAATACATCACCAACAGCACAAACGAGGATGGTACCTCAAAAGACAAATTGCCATGCCCGAACTGCAAATCTCACAATGTGGAATACCAGACACGATTTTAGATGACCGCACTGACCATTCTTCGCATAGCGGCAGCCTGCATGACCTTCGCCGGATCGGTGATGGTCGCTCTTTCGGTCGCGAAAAATCCGCACGACGCACACCAAATGGTGAACGGGAAAATTAAGTACCTGGCCATTGTTCACCTGGAGCGATTCCGGTGGGGTATGGGTCTCATGGTTATCGGGTTCTTCTTCCAAATAATCGCTGAAGTTGCGGGGATGGGGGAAAGCTAAAAAGTTTTATGTTCGGAGCATCGAACCTTAAATATTCCCTTCGGATGGATTTCCCATCTACCAGATTTTATCCCGGTGTATTCAGTATGAGGAAATTGCTTCATCTGGAGCTCGTGGGCCATCTCACAACAACGACCGCTGTTGTCACATACCCGAATTTTTAGAGAAAGAATCTCATCGGGTACGAACGGGAGTTCTGACGACGCAAAGAGAAAACTATTCCAGTTCTTGCCCCCATCCAACTTTGCATCGCGTGGCTTACATCTAATCGTTTTTGATGCATGGAATAGGGCGGCGTCAATTAATTCAAGATCCGTCTCCGATCCGAAGCGAATCTGAAAATTCGCAAATCCTCCCTGAAGATCGCCCCCATTCATCACAGTAATGGTTTCGTAGTGTATTGCCGGAGCCAACGCAATTTTGCACTCCTGAGTCTCTTGATCCGTAGATGGTTGAACCGATCTACTTTTTCGTGAACGGAACGATTTGAAGGCCTTTAGCGTTCCTCCTATTATCGCGGATATCCCTACGATGAGCGTTACTGCCGCGGCTGCGGCTCCAAGAATTTCCATATCGATGTTTTAGTAGAGATTGGAAGCATGCGGGTCTGTTGGGGAGTGCCTGCCCGTCTGGGGAGGGCAAAAGTGTCCATGGTGAATATTGATTTTTTGGCTAAACCTAGCGGTCTATTGACCATAGCCAGTGTTGGCAGCCCCACGGGGAATCGAACCCCGATTTGCAGGATGAGAACCTGCTGTCCTAACCGTTAGACGATGAGGCCGCGGTGTGAGTGGTAATCAAAGAGCGACGCAGCGAGCGTTAGACCCCACTGCGCCCCGCGCATGCGGGGCTTCGCGGGCAGGCGATGGGGCCGCGGATGAAAATTATAGTAGAAAATCCACACGGCACAATCCTCATGGCCATAGCCATTTTCAATCCTTCAGCCCCGCAGCGCGTCCGGGGAACGTCTGTTTCTCAAGAAATTTTAGACCCTTGCCCCCCGCCAGACCGCTGCCCGCTCGACCGCGATCGGGCGAGTCGGGCTGACGATCCGGCCACTGGTCGGACGGGCCGAACGGCATGTTCGGGCGGGCCTCCCAGGCATCTCTCCTTTCAAAGGGAGATACGGAGAGGGGACATCCATACGGAATCTCATTATTATAGGTGCATGGAACATCGTTTGGTAACCGCCCTGCTTATTATTGTTTGCTTGGGCGGGTGCGCAGCGGTGACCGGTCGTCCGATCGAGCCTCCGGCGCGGAACTCGCAGATGGTGGAACCCGAAGTGCTCGAACAACTCCCGTCCACGCTCAGCATTCCGCATTTTTCGAAGATGCGGCTCTCGGGAACCGGGCTGACACTGGAATCCGTTCTCGAAAAGAACAGCGCCTACACGCGGTATGCGATCTCGTACCTCAGTAACGGACTCCGGATCAGCGGCATTCTGAATATTCCCGATGGCGGGGGACCGTTCCCGCTCGTGATTTTCAACCACGGCTTCATCGACACGAGCGTGTATGTGCGGGGCAGGGGACTTCGGCGTGAGCAGGATTATGTCGCACGCCAGGGTTTTGCGGTGCTTCACACCGATTACCGCGGCCACGCAGCGTCTGACCTTAGCCCCATGGTCGAAAAGGTCTATGATGGCGCACTGGAGTACGCCATGGATTCGGCGAATGCGGTGGCGGCCGTGCGGGGCGCTCCATTGCCCTCTGTCGATACGACGAAGGTCGGGATGCTGGGACACTCGCTCGGCGGCGGGGTGACGCTTGCGATTCTCACGGGCCGCCACGATCTCGTCTCCGCCGCCGTTCTCTATGCGCCCGTGCATGCGGACGTATGGGAGAACTTTGAACGCTGGCGGTCACGGCGCGAAGAAGGGGACAGAACC
>JBBTTQ010000100.1:0-11064 GCA_038064175.1 Patescibacteria group bacterium | reverse complement strand
CTGCACTCCGACCGCTTTCGCTTCGATCAGCGCGAATACGGCCTGGACCGCATCTTCGACATACAAAAACGTCCGCTCTTCTTTCCCGGTTCCCCAGAGCGTGAGGACATCTTTCGCTTTCTGCGCCTTGAATGCAATCGCGGGGATGATGTTCCCGTCGTCTGCGAAGCGGTCGCGGGGGCCATAGATGCCAACGGGGCGGACGATGAGGAGTGGAAACCCCCGCTCGCGGGAGGCCACGAACCAGTGGAGCTCGCTCAAGGCTTTGCCGAGGATATAGCCGTCCAGGTGTTCCTGCTTCGCGAGATCGATGACGTCGCTCTTCGGCGGGATATTCGCCGTGCTCAAGAACATCACGGGGATCTCAGGGTGTTCCCGGAGACCTTCAATGAGGGAGAGCGTCATCCGGACGTTTTCCGTGAGCACGCCACTGCATTTGTCCTCATGGTACTTCGGCGTGCGACGGCATGAGGCGAGATGGAAAACGAAATCCACTCCGTCCGTGAGTGTCCGGCAATAGTCAGAATCGCGAAGGTCGCCGTCCATCCACTCAATCTCGGATCGCCGGGCCGAGAGCGAGCGATAATTTTCCGCCCGGATGGGAACGCGAACGCGCGCGCCCTCCTGAAGGAGTCGCTCGACGAAGAAGCTGCCGATGAAACCGGTTCCGCCGGTCACAAGCACGCGCTGTTCTTTCCAGGATGGCTTCATGAGGATCGCGGAAGCGAAACGCCGACCATTTTGCAATCGGCTTCCAGCATCAGCCACGCCAGCTCCGGAAGCGATGTCTTCGCCTCCCACTGCAACTCTTTCTTCGCTTTGGCGGGATCGCCCAGGAGAAAATCCACCTCCGCCGGACGGTAATAATGAGGATCGACTGCGACAATCACCTTGCCCGTCTTCACATCTCTATAGACTTCCTTGTCTCCTTTCCCCTCCCGCTCCCAACGAATGCCCGCATGGTTCAGGCAGAGTTCCAGAAATTCCCGGACCGAGGCGGCCTTGCCTGTTGCGAGAACGTAATCGTCCGGGCGTTCCTGTTGGAGTATCCGCCACATGCCTTCGACGTATTCTTTTGCGTAGCCCCAGTCGCGCTTGGCTTCGAGATTTCCGATGTAGAGGCACACCTGGCTTCCTGCAAGAATATGCGCGAGCGAGAGCGTGATCTTGCGCGTGACGAAGTTTTCTCCCCTGCGGGGGGATTCGTGATTGAAGAGAATGCCGTTCACGGCAAACATTCTGTAACTTTCCCGGTAGTTTTTGGTGAGGTAAAACGCATACGCCTTCGCGCACCCGTACGGACTCCTGGGGTAGAAAGGCGTTTGCTCGTTCTGGGGAGTTTCCACTGCCTTGCCAAACAGTTCGCTGCTGCTTGCCTGGTAAAACTTCGCGGGGAGCTTGCTCGTCCGAAGCGCCTCGAGGAGGCGGGTCGTGCCGAGCCCCGTGACATCGCCCGTATACTCGGGAGTATCAAAGCTGATGCCGACATGGCTTTGGGCTGCAAGGTTATAGATCTCATCCGGTTCGACCATCATCATGACTCTGAGGAGAGAGTTGCTGTCCGAGAGATCGCCATAATGCAGCGCGATGGGGAGTTTGGGGGCATCCGGATCCGAAAATAAATGCTCGATCCTGCCGCGATTGAACGTGGAAGCGCGACGGACCAGACCATGCACTTCGTACCCCTTCTCGAGAAGAAGTTCCGCAAGGTACGAACCATCCTGACCTGTTATGCCTGTAATCAAAGCTTTTTTGCGGGCCATCGGAGATGATAATAGCAAAGGCCTTGGGAATTGTTTACGAGTTTCAAGTTTACGGGTTTACGAGTTAACCCGAAACTCGTAAACCTCTCTTGCGTGGCAGTTGCCTGCTCTCGCCTCTATACTCCAATCCCATGACTATCGCCGTCGTCGGACTCGGTTACGTCGGGCTGCCTCTGGCGCATGCCTTTGCAAAAAAAGGTCATACGGTCACGGGGTTCGACATCAGCGAACGGCGGATCGCCGAACTTTCGAAGGGGAACGACCGCACGGGGGAAGTGCCGGATTCCGAATTGAAGAAAGCGAAAATTGACTACACGACGGATCCGGTAAGCCTGAAGAAGGCCTCCGTGATCATCCTTGCAATCCCCACTCCTGTGGACGAACGAAACAAGCCCGACCTCTCCCCCGTTGAGAAGGCATCGGAAACTGTCGGAAAGCATATGGGCAAAGGCGCGATCGTCGTCTACGAATCGACGGTCTACCCCGGAGTCACGGAAGACCTCTGCGGACCGATTCTGGAGAAAGCATCGGGCATGACCTGCGGCAAGGATTTCTTCCTCGGGTACTCGCCGGAGCGTATCAACCCGGGTGACCGCGAACACACCGTTGAGAAAATCATGAAAATCGTCGCGGGGCAGGATGAAAAAACCACGGACACGCTCTGTGATCTCTACGGCTCGATCGTCCGTGCGGGCATCCACCGCGCACCCAGTATCAAAGTCGCCGAAATGGCCAAGGCCATCGAAAACGCACAGAGGGATCTCAACATCGCATTCGTGAACGAAGTCGCCGTGCTCTGCAACAAGCTCGGCATCGAAACAAAACATGTTCTCATTGCGGCGGCAACGAAGTGGAACTTCCTGCCGTTCAAGCCCGGTCTCGTCGGCGGCCACTGCATCGGCGTCGACCCGTATTACCTGGTCGAGATGGCGGAAAAAATGGGCATTAAAACGCACGTCATCACAGCCGGCCGGGCTTTGAATGATTCGATGAGCGCACATGTTGCGAACGAAGTGATCCATGTGCTCGGCAAAAAAGCCAAAGGAGCCCGTGTCCTCGTTCTCGGACTCACGTTCAAGGAGAATGTGCCGGATACGAGGAACAGCAAATCGGGCGATGTGATCAGGCATCTCCAAAAAGGCGGATGCTCCGTCGAGGCGCATGATCCGTATATCTCCGCGGAAGAGATTGCGAAGCTGGGCTGGACTGCGGGATCACTGGAAAGCAGACCGTACGACGCGGTGATACTGCTTGTGCCTCATAAGGAATACCTCGATTCTGCACAAAAGCTTCTCGATGCAACAAAGAAGGACGGATTGATCTACGATCTGAAATCTATGCTGGACGGCGCATCCATCAAGCACGCAGAACGCGTTTACTGCACCCTTTGATCATGCCCCTGACGAGTGCCAAGCAAGCAAAAGCCTCTATCCTATGTTCTTTTCTTGCTCTTTTCTTTGCTACGCCTGACCGCAGCGACAAATTCCTGAGCAGCCATGAGCCAGTTGAGCCGCTGTTCGGTGGGCATGCGGTCACGCTATCGCGGCAATGAGTGTCAAGCAAGCATTTACTGGAGCGGCCACCTTGCCGGAAAAAGAGCCCGCGAGAGAAAGCCTGGAGGGTTTTCTTTCGCGCTTTAAAATTCCACCTGATGTTTTGCATCGAAGAGCTCCGCATCCTCGACGCCCTTCTCCTTGCGGAGAGCTTCCAGAACCGCAATGGACGTTGTTCCTTTCCGCGGGCGGACGCCGTAGGTTAACTCCATCCGGTCGCCATGCGCATTAGCGGAGAGGAGACGGTAGGTATCAGCGAGTTTTCCTAAAATGTTTTCATACTGAGCGGTATTGACCGCGCTGTCTTTGTCGCCCTTGCACATGAGGCGTACGACGGTTTCATGCCTGCTCGTCATGCCAAAATTGAGCCAGGTG
Organism: Patescibacteria group bacterium; assembly: GCA_038064175.1. GTDB lineage: Bacteria > Patescibacteriota > Gracilibacteria > Peribacterales > Peribacteraceae > 2-02-FULL-52-16. Next base: position 7,373 of record JBBTTQ010000100.1, on the reverse strand, counting down.
AGCACCAGGATCACGACGCTTACAAAGAGGGTGGTCAGGACGCCGAGCACATATTGATTGGCGCCCATGGCAAGTCCGACCGCGAGCACGAAGAGAATGTAAGCCATATCCTTCGGATCTTTGACGGCGGTGCGGAAGCGGATCAGTGAAAAGGCGCCGAGGATCCCGACGGCGGCGATGAGGCTCCTCGTCGCAACGAGCATAATGACGGAGGCGAGCATGCCGAGCAGCACCAGGGAGAACTGGAAGGACTGCGAGTAACTTAAGCCACGGTGCGTTCCTTTGTAGACGAAGGCGATGACAAGGGACAGTGCGAGCGAGCCGAGGAGTGCGACGGTCGCGGAGATGGGATCCACGGATCCTGCGGTGGCGATATCGGGAATGACAGGCTGCATAAAAAGAGGAAAACGAAGACAGAAATTTTATAACACTCGCTTCATCAGTGGGAAAGGGATTCCATTGCTCCTCTCCCGTTGGAAAAGGCTGGGTGAGAGAAAACAGATCCTACAAAGTCTAACGCAGGGGGAAGCCTAGCGGAAGGACCGAAAACACTGCAATTCGATCGTTTCCGGGCTCAGGAAGGCGGGGCTCAGGCCGAGAACCGTTATGGCGTACTTCGAAGAGGCCGTATGCTGCAGGTTCATGTCCTGCACAATGTCATGAAACCAAGCGGGAGCGCTGTGATTGCACTTGAGCTCGACGATGCTGTAGCCCTCCATGCACGGACGCAGCGGCAGAGACCCCATGAGTCTCGGGGGTTTCCACATGCCTTTGAGTTCGCGGTCCACCGTCACGCGGAACCTCCGGTCGTGCCGGCCTGTGAAGGGAGCGCGCTTGTACGCGACGAACGCCGTGGGCTGCAGATTGTACCAGCTGCGCATGATTTCCGCTTCGGCGGTCACTTCTTCGCTCGCTTCCACGCGCTTCAGAATATGATCGAGCAGGTGTTCCATGGGATGCTCCGAAGTCAGGTGCCCGACCGAGAGACCCAGACGATCTTTGGAGACGATGAAATCATGACGCCGCTTGATCTCGAGGAAAGAAATGTATTTTTCGGAAAATGCCTCCTCATACGTTCTGAGGCGCAGCTTGCGGCGGGAGAGGAGCCCCGCATCCTTCTCGTACAAAGACTGGAGATCGATACTGTCGAAGTAGAGCGATGTCACCGGATACGATGTTCTTCCTTTTCCTTCAAGCTCCAAAAAAGGATCGCGCTCAACATACGGCATCAGACGATCCATAAATTGATCCAGATAACGATCCGGCAGGACATACTTGATCTCCATCCGTCGGAAGTGGAGTGGAACCTGTCGTGCCTGGCGCTTGAGCGCGGTGATCATGGCTCGATGGTGATCAGCGAACCGCTCTGCAGCACTTTGTTGCCTTCAAACGTGCTCCGACGAACAGTGATATGCGGCTGGGGAAAGATGGGTTTTTTGATATATGCCGCCACGGCGATGTCGTTGCCGATGAATGTCGCTCTCGTTACGGTGGGAACGGAACCGTCCTTTGCCGCTATCCCAATATAACAGCCCCTGAGCGTGACGTCTTCGATGACAGGCTTGCTGCTCTCGCCTACGGAAATGCACTTGTCCCGGCTGCCCTCGATCGTGAGGCGCCGAACCGTTATCGGCGACCACGAGAGATCCACGCCGTCACCGTTACTGTCCGTGTCGCCGGGCGCCACGAAGAACGAACTGTCCTCCAGCACTCCGGTCGCGGCCATATCGATATCGAGCGCGTCCGCGCCTGCATTCTCAAACCGGAGATGCGCGAGATCGGCGGGAATGTATTTGATGTTCAAGGCGTCGTCGCCGTGGGAATCCCGGAACGTCGCGTTCCGGATTTTCACCGGACTCCCGTGGAACGCCACCATGCCGGTCACATACGTGTCGTTGATGAATGCCTCGCGCCCCCCTCTGAATTCCGCCCACGCGACGTCGCTTGGTTCTTTTGCATTGAGCACGAGGAAAACGCCCCAGGGATCACCCGTGGCCGGTTCAAAACGGATGGGAGCGGATTCTGTCCCGAGGAGCGTCACGGGCGCGTAAGAGAGAAGAGTCACGTCGCGGCCGAAGCGAACAGTCGTCCCGGGCGCAACGCGAAGACGAAGCCCCATCGGCACGATCACGGTTTCACTGAGCGTCACATTGCCCTGAAGGAAAACTCCCCTGTCCCCTTCGGATCGGAACAGGGGGTACCGCCGGAGGAACGATGCCCTGTCAGCGACGGCTTCGCCGAGGCGTTCAAACGTGCGACCATCCATAAGCACGTCTCCGATGACTTGCGCTTTCCCGCCCGTGACCGCGTTCGTAAATTCCAGATTCAGCGGAAGATCTTCCTTTGAAAAGGAGGCACCGCCGGATCTGCGAATGAGATAGAACCTGTGACGGGTGTGCGGCGCCTGAACGACTTCTTCCCATTCATCAAAGATCGCATCGCCAGCCCAGACGAGGGACAGCGTCTCCTGTTTCGTTTGAAAGACGGGTCGTCCGGCTTTATCCGGCACGGCACGCAGCACCAACGGAATCGCCTGGTCGCCGTCGTTCCATACGAAATCTCCGTCATCGCGGAGCAACTGGACTTTCCCCTGCTCCATGTCCGCCTTCCACCCAGCCGGAGCGGAGAATTCCGCAAAGAGCGCCGGACTCACCCCGCGCGTCGTGGCGTCGATGGTGTACAGGAGTCCACGAGCGGCATCAGCCGTGGACGAGAGTCTCTGGTTCACGAGTATTTCGGAGCGCACCAGCTCCTCCTTCGCAAAATCAACGTTGGCCTGAACCTGTTTCATGCGCTCATCGAGCTCCGCGCTCACTTGTCGATTGCTCTGGAGTTTCGCGGAATCCCGGTATGCCGCGCGCTCGACCTCTGATCGAAGCCGCTTTGCTTCCGCGAGATCCTCTTCGACGGCAGCCTCGTCATTCACATGTTTCCAGAGCGTCCGGAACGCCTGCAGTTTCCATTCTGGAACGCGGAAGATCTCGTTTAAGAATGGGTTGCCCGGCAGCGACAAAAATGTCCGCGGCCAGTAGAGGCCGATATCCCACGGAATGGGCTCCAAACGTCCACGTGACACGTCATAAAAAAAGCGGATATTGTGATCCCGTACGTGGCTGGAGCCGGAGAGGAGCGCGAGTGCGTACCAGTTCGTGAGCATCGTGACATCGAAGATGGATCGGATGCGGTCACGGTAGCCGGGCTCCAGGTGCGCCCCCTCGCGGGAGAGCACGCGGATCGCTTCCATCTCCTCCATGGCATCATGGGGGGGGACGACCGCCGTGCCGTACTTCTGCCAGTAGGCGGTGTCCGAAAACACGTCGTCCCATTGCTGAAAATACGAGGTGCCGCCGCCCGCGCCGTAGATATTGACGTCGCCGGGTCTCGACTGCTTCTCCAGCATCTCTTTTCCGAACTGCTCGATTTGCGTATAGACCATCGGATCGCCTCCATTGAGAGACGCCGTCACAAACTGCATCGGCGGCTGCAAGAATCCCATCCGCTTGGCCCGGAACGCCGCAAGCGGTTCCGCGATCCAGCCGCGATCTTCCGGGATGATCAGGTTCATTTCGCGAATGCCATGGAAAAGCCTGTCACCGTCGAATTTGATTCTCCAGGATTTTTTGCGATACGCCCAGTGATTGAAGATGTCGCCGCGGACGCGCACGTCGACATTGTATTCTTCGCCGTCCGCGCGGAACGTGCCCTTGACCCACTCCTTCGCATCTTCCGTGAGGAAGACGTTGCCGTACCACGGCGAGGGCAGCTCGGTCGGGAGACTCTCTTCGATTTTCCGCAGATCCGCAGGATCGATCGTCAACTGGTATGAAGGAAGCGCTTCCGGCGCACGCGGGCCTCTATACATAAAGTTCAAACTACGATCGAGCACGCGCACTCCCGCAAGTAATCCCGGCACGCGGCCGATAAACGTATCGCGCGCGAGCGTTGACTTGGGGGTTGATTGGTACACGAGCACCGCGAGCAGGATGGAGGCAAGCATCTCCGCCGCAAGAGCCGCTACGATGACGCCGAGAGTGATTTTGAGTGCTCTCATGACGGGAGAAAAGATTACTGCAGAGGAACCGGAATGGCTACGCCGGAACCGGACAATTCCTGCCTGAGAAAATCCATGTTGGCACGCACTTCGGCCATCCTCTGATCGAGGTCATGCCGTACCTGACGGTTGCTCTGCAGCTTCAAAGGATCCCGATACGCCGCACGCTCGATCAAAGACCGGAGCCGCCCGGCTTCTTTCAGATCATCATCCGCTTCTTCGGCAATGTAGGTTTGCAGGAAATCATGGGTCTCCTGTTTCCACTCCGGGATGGAAAATACTTCGCTCCACAGTCCGTTACCCGGAAGCGTAAAGAACGCACCGGGAGCAGTGCTGGAAATATCCCACACGATCGGCTCAAATCTCCCCCGCGAAATATCCCAGAAAAACCGGAGGTTATCGCCTCCGACGTGCAGGTTCCCCGCAAGCAAGCTGAGCGCGTACCAGCGTACGAGTTTTTCATGATCAAACAGGAGATCTATTTTCTTTTTGAAATCTGGATCCCCGTGCGCTCCTCCGCGCGACAGCTGGAAGAAGAGATCCACTTCCTCGTAGGAATCGAAGAGCGGAACGACGGCGCTTTGGAATTTTCCCCAGTACGCCGTGTCCGCTTCGATCATATCCCATCCGGGATTGAATGATGACGTTCCGATGTCCCCTGTCTTGTAAAAATTCACATCGCCGGGACGCGCCTGCTTTTCGAGCATTTCCTTGTTCCAGTGCTCGATCTCGAGATACAGCATCGGCGCACTCCCGTTGAGGGAAACGGTGACAAACCGCATGGGTGGATGGAAGAGTCCAAACTTGTCGGCGCGATATGCGGAGAGCGGCTCGACGAACCACACGCGATCCTCGGGGATGACCAGGTTCAGCTCCTTGATGCCGCGGAAGAGATGTTCATCCTCGAAGCTGATGCGCCAGGATTTTTTGCGGAACCGCCAATGGTTATAGCGGTCGCCACGGACACGGGCCTTCACGCTGAAGGACTGACCGTCCGATGCAAGCGTCCCTTTGGCCCAGATCTTTGCGTCCTCCGACAGATACACGTCATCCTGTGGCAAGGACTTCTCGACCAGCGCCAGTTCCGCATGGTCTAATGCAAGATCGTAATGAGGCAGAGCCTGCGGCGGCTTCGGCCCTCGGTAGAACGGATTCATTGCCCGGTCGGCGAGACGCACGAACCGAAGCGCCTCCTGCATGCGTCCGATGAAGGTCTGTTGAGCGAGGATGCTCTTCGACGTGGACTGATAGAAGAGGAGTGTCAAGAGAATGAGCCCCACCCCGAGTCCGAATGTGAGAATGGAAAGCGCCGCTACGATCACAGGAACTCGTCGCATGAAGATGCTTAGTATGAAGAAATTTTGCCGATTTTCCAGAGATCATCCCGTCTGTTTCGATGATGATCGATCCCAGCGCCCGGAGCGGGTCTTCGACCCGCACACGGCAGGGAAGCGTCTCTGCGTCCGTTTCAAGGTTTTTCTCCTGTGAGAAGTTTTGCAATCGTTTCGATGATCTCTTCGGCCACCGCCCGGCTTCCTGCCGCATTCAAATGTCCGTTGATGCGCAAATACAGATGCTGATCTTGTGCCGCACGCGCGACAAGGGCGGGCCTCAAATCCAACACCCGAATCCCCGCACTTTCGAGGATATTCCCTCCCCGATCCAGGAGCCAGGACGGACGCCAGCCAGTATCGGGCATGACGTCACGATACTGTTCTTGAATCTCTTTTCTCCATTCATCTTCGATCTCAAACCCCGCGGGCATGAGAACGGTGAAAAAGATGGCTCCGTCTTTCTCCACGTCTTGCCGCAACGCCTGTACAAGAGCGCGCAAAACATCGAACCGGCCTTCCTCCTCATACTGTTTCTGTCCGTCGATGGTATATCCCGCCAGATCACCAAGACCCGGTTTCCCATCGCCACTCCCTCGTCCGCGCACGATGCGGTATATCTGCAAAAGTACCTCGCTCTTCCGCAGAAGCTGGCACTTGAGAGAACAAGGGAGAAACGGCTCGGGTCGGATATCCGCGAGTTCCAACGCGCCCGAAGAATCTCTTCGAAATAAATAGGAACCCGATCGGGAGAAAAGATCGTTCTCGAGAAAGAGAACCTGAATAACGACATCCGAATCCCATGCCCGCCCGTACACGCGATAGAAGAGAAGTTCCCGCGCGGGGTTCGCCCCGCCCACAGCGAGCGCTCGCGATGTCACCGGACGACCGAGTTCCCCTGAAAGGAGCTCCGCCGTTCGTTCGACAAAGCGATCCTCCTCAGCGACCGGTTTTTCCTCCACGAACGAATCGCCCAGAAACAGGATCCGCAGCTCCTCCGGATTCCCGCGCGGCGAGAGCTCCGGACCCCGGAACCCCAGCGCATTCGTACGCATCCGGGTGACGAATTCAGGCGCGCGGACCATCCACTCAGCATGTGGAGGATTGACCAGTCCAACGAGAGGATCGTACTGCCGCTGCATGTCGCCGCTGGATATCGTAAGACGCCACGTACCCTCCGCGAGGAGGAACATGAGGGCAAACACGACGAGTGCAAGCACGATGTTCCCAAGAATGCGTCGCATCGCCAAAATCATACAGGAAAGATACGTCGTCCCAGCCCTAATCCTAACCCTGGCCCTAGTCCTAACCCTTTTTCCGCGCCGCCACGTAATACCCCGAACTTAGAATGTTCTCTTCCCGCTGCTTATGTCGTATATCTCCGAACTCGCGCGTGAGGATCCATGAAAAGAGCATCAGAATCCTCGCCTTCAGGAACCAGAAGAACTTGAACGGCCGGAACCCGAGCGTATCGCACTGAAACCCTATCCGCTGGCAGAGCACCGCGAGCGTCTCCATGGTGTTTGCCTCTTCCGTGAGTTCGAGAATTTCAAATTCTTTCATCAGATGCCGCAGGCCGTACTTCGTGTAGCGGTAGTAATCGCCGGGAGCATCGTGGAGAGGAAAGATGAACCGCGTCGTGAGGATGAGCATGCCACCTGGTTTGAGAACGCGATGGAACTCCGCGATCGCAAGAGCCGGAGTGTGCAAATGTTCCAACACTTCCGTGCAGAGAATATTTTCGAAGGATGCATCGGGAATCTGGGACAGATCATGCGCGTCCGCGACGATGTCGACGCGCACGCCGGGCCTGGCCTCGATATCGAGCGTCGTGCGGTTTGGGAAATAACTGCCGTAGAGCGCACTGCCGCAACCGACATCCAAGGTATTACCCGTGCTCCTGTATTTTTTGAGGAACGCCTCGATGCGTGGGCGCGTGATCTTTTTGGTCAGGCCGATGGCGTCGAGGAATGACACAAAAGAAGCATACC